>JBGUGW010000165.1:0-2172 GCA_045111695.1 Candidatus Cryptobacteroides sp.
CACCATCGCTCACTCCATCGCCGAGACCCTCCTCCGCGAGGCGAAGAAGGCGGATGACCAGGTCTTCAAGGGCCATGTCTGCCTCGAATGGCCGGAGGACAAGATCGCCCTTTTCCAGTTGGGCGGTGACATCCTCATGCACCACATGGCTGAGGCCCAGGAGATGGGACTTGATCCCGAAGAGATGCTCCTCACCGTGGCCGACAATTATTGCCGGATCGTCTGGGAGGATTACCAGGAAGCCAAGGCGAAGGATCCTGACGCCGTCCTCCTCATTGAGGCCGAGCTCAAACTGGATGAATACATTCCCGAGTCTTTCGGCAGCTCAGATGCCGTGATCATCGCCGGGCGCTTCATAAGCGTCTATGACCTGAAGTACGGCAAGGGCATCAAGGTCAGCGCCGTAAACAACTCCCAGATGATGTGCTATGCCCTGGGCGCCCTGATGGGCCCCGGCGAGCTCTACGACATTGCGGATGTCGACATGACCATCATCCAGCCCCGGCTCAAGTGGGTGTCCACATGGCACCTCGAGGCTGACCGCCTGCTCTCCTGGGCTGAAGACATCCTGAAGCCCGCAGCCGTCACTGCCTTCCAGGGCGAAGGCGCCTTCGTCGCCGGCGATCACTGCAAGTTCTGCGCTGTCGCTCCCCGGTGCAAGGCCCTGGGCATGCACGCCGCCCTCATACGCATCGACCGCACCGGTGACCTCATGACCGACGAAGAGGTGGCGAAGGCCCTCCATGACGCCGCAAGCGTCAAGAGTTGGATAGCAGCCCTCGAACAGTACGCCCTCGATCAGGCCGTGGCGGGTCATCCTCTGCCCGGCTTCAAGGTAGTGGAGGGGCGGTCCGTCCGTCAGATCTCAAACCCCGAGGCGGCCATTGTGACCCTCGCCGCCGCCGGCCTTGACGAGAGCAGCTATCTGCGCCGTGACCTCAAGACCATCTCCGACCTGGAGAAACTCCTCGGCAAGAAAGGCTACCAGACCTTGCTTGGCGAATACGTCGTGAAGCCTCAGGGCAAGCCCACCCTCGTGGAGGACTCCGACCCACGGCCCGCGATGAACTCAACGCAAACCGCAATCAACGATTTCCAAAACGTAACCTTATGAGCCACTGGGTAGATGCAAGACAAGCACAGGACGCTATACGCAAATATCTCGGCTATAATTGGTGGGGCCTTGATACCCTACGTAGTATGCGGCGTCAGGGCGTTTTTGGCCCGCTCAGTATCAGACAGCCTGGCACAAAACAAGTTAGGTTCTTATATGACATCGAGGGCATATTAGAAGCTCTTCAGTCCGGAGCAATCACACTTCCAGGCGTTAAACCTGATTGGGATAAAATTGTTAAGCGCACCGTTCCTTATATAGATCTGAAAGTCGATACAGAACTAAAGACAGATTGGATCATCACGCCCGAGGGGGACCTTCTTCATCCTTCAAATGACTACATAATAGAAGCTGACCGATTGGAAGAGGACGATTGGGTGCTTCATCTTATGACTAAGGGCTGGATGGACTTTAACACTTTTCTCCCCGTTTACTTCAAAGCCCTCAAGAATAGAGGAATAAAGAAATTACTAATCAAAACCACGTATGGCTAATTATGACAAGAGAAGAATTTATCCTTGAGAACGCCACTAAAGTTCTCCTCAAGGCATTAGAAGAGGACTGGGATGGTGAACTGGCCGACCTCGGCAAAGCAGCAGCCGAAGCAGCAAAGAATATTTGGAACACAGCTAATCCAATCGAATTATGACACGCTATTTCTGTTACGACACCTCCAAGGTAGCCACTACGACGGCTATGGAGAGACTTATCAGAGCCACCGCTGAGGAGATGTACCTCGACCGCATTATCGCCGATCCGCTCAAGGTGGTGGACTTCCTCAAGGCCAAGCAGCAATATGATTATGACCAGAACAAGAGGCTCAAGCCGGTGAACATCTACTTCAGTGACAGCTCTTATGGCATGGCTTGGATCCATTACGGCACACAATGCCTGTATCTCAAAGCAATCCGTGAAAACGACCCAACCTTATAAAACGTCAAACGTATGAGCGACACAAAAATCACCATCGGAGAAGTCCGATTCAGCTACGTCCATGTCTTCCAGCCGGAAGCCGTAGCGGAGGGATCTGACAAGAAGTACAGCGTCTCCCTCATCAT
>JBGUGW010000166.1:0-4379 GCA_045111695.1 Candidatus Cryptobacteroides sp.
AATCCCGGGCCATGCGGTGGAGTATCTGGGACCGGATCGCAAACCTTCCCCTGACGGTATTTCATTGACCGTCAATCCTTTCGATTATACTGTCGTTATCCTCTAGCTTATTCTCCGGATGAGTCTCATGCACGCGCCTGCTGGCGTCGTGATTGCAGGAACACGGAGATGATGACGAGGGAGATGCCGAGCCAGAAAGACGGGCCGACTTCGCGTGTTTCACCGAACAGAAGCGCGGCGAAAAGTATGCTGTATACTGGCTCCAGATTGTAGAAAACGTTCACGGTAAAGGCTGAGAGATGCCTCAACGCATGGATCTGGAGAAGGAACGGGATGATCGTAAAGACCGAGCCGAGGGCTATCAGCCACCACAGGTCCGCTTTGGAGGGTATGGCCGGAAGGTCGGGATAGAGCCGGATGTAGAAAGGCATGCACAGCCCGAGGAAAATGACGCATCCGACCAGCTCGTACAGCAGCATGGTGGCGCTGTCCTGTCCCGTGGAATCGGCCACCCGTATGTTCAGGATGGCAAATACGGAATAGACTGCGGCGGAGAGCAATCCCAGCGCAATGCCCAGGCGGTATCTGACATCCAGGCTGAATATCAGCAGGATGCCCGCTATGGCTATGAAACTGATAAAGAAATCTTTCCAGGAAAGTCGGTGGCGGTTGATGGCCGGGTCAAAGAAGGATGTAAAGAAGCAGGAGGTGGCGATGCAGGCTACTCCAACGGAGATGTTGGATGCCTTGATGCTGGCATAGAACGCTACCCAGTGTATGCCCAGCAGGGCGCCGCATCCCGCGATGCGGACGATATCCCGCAGGCCGGGCGCCTTCAGCCCGTGGCCTGCGGAAAACTTCCGAAGGACAAGCATCACCGCTGCGAGTACGGCCAATGCGATCATCGACCGGTACCATACGAGCGGCAGGCCTGCCATAGAAATGATTCTGCCGAATACTCCCGTCCATCCGGCTAGGAAGACGGCAATATTCAGCAGAATCAGAGTACGTGTCTTGAGCTTCACCTGTTATTTGGTGCGGTACACCACGATCTTGCCCTTTTCCTTGCCCGGAACGACCTTCATCATGAGGGTGTTGGTGATCTCGGTGCCAACACCCATGAGGGTAAGGGTGGCGGTGACGGTAGGCTGCGGGTTGGCGGCGTTGGAGACAAGCTCCTTCTCGGTCAGCTCGCCGGCCCACAGGACGGGACCGTAGGAGTGGTTGAGTACCCAGTTGCCCGGATCGATGTCATCGAAGACATACTCGTCGACGCCGTCCTTGAGCATGAGGATCTTGGTGTCGGCAGCCTGACGGTAACCAGAGTTGCCGCCGGGGCCGGCGCCGCGCTTGGCGATCTGGATCTCAGCGCCGCTGCCGAGGGTGGCGAGGGTATTCTCCTGATAGGAAGGAAGACCGTCATCGAAGGCCTCGACCTCGAAGTAGTACTCGGGACCGGTGTTGAGGCTGTGCATGTACAGGGTGTTCTTGCCGTAAACTATGTAGCTGTTGTACAGCTTGTTCGGCTCGATACCGTAGCGGATCACATAGCCGTCGGCCTCAGGTACGGGCGACCATAGGAGGTCGGCCTCGCGGCGGTCCTGAGGATTGCGGACGACCTTGACGTCAGCAACCTTGGAAGTCTTCATCTTGTCGGTGGTACCGAAGATACGGAGGTCCTTGATGCAGAACAGGGCGTTGTCGTAGGTGGCGACATTGGTGACCTTGACATAGCGGGCGTTCACAGGGGTGTCGAACTCATTGTAGTCATGCTTGAGCTCGAGGTTGTTCTCGGGCTTGCTGATGACCTTTGTCCAGAAGTTTCCGTCAGGGGAGACGGAGACCTCGTAGCACTGGTAACGGGTGTCCGGGCCGGGAGCGGCTGCAGGGGCTCCCATGCCGCCGCCCATTCCGCCGGCGGGACGGGCCGCCTGCTGTGCGCCGAGATGATCCCAGTTGATCTGGATGGCATTGATGCTGGCTATGCCGCCGAGGTCGACCATGAAATACTCGCCGGGATCGCCGGTAGCAGCCGCCCAGCAGGTCAGGAAGTCCTCGTCGAGGGCGTTGACCGGCAGGTTGTTGCCGGAGGTGGAGGATACCTCAGTGCGCTTCTTGTAGGAAAGGAGCTTCCAGCCGGTGTAGTTGTCGGCGCCGCCGACCTTGCGGTCAGCAGGGTAGTACTGCGGATAGTCGCCGTAGCCGGTGTCGGAATACATCACGCCGTCCTTGTCGACAGCGGTGGGGAAGATCGCGAGCTCGGAGCCGCGGCCGCCCTCGCCGTAATGCGCGGGGATCATGCAGATGGTCCAGAGGTTGCCTTTCTTGTCATGGAAGGTGCTGCCGTGTCCGGCGCCCACCTGGAAGCCGCTGGTCTTGAAGGTCAGCGGGTTATGCTCGGAGTAGGTGAACGGTCCGGTAGGGCTGTCGGAAACATACACGCCGTGGGAATAGGAGATGAACTCGAGGCCGATGGCGGCATACTGCAGATAGTACTTGCCGTTGTGCTTGGTCATCCAGGGACCCTCGATCCAGGGCAGCTCCTCGGGATTGTACTCGCGGCGGCCGTTGAAGATGGAGTAGATGACATCCTCGGGCTTGCGGACCTCGAATCCGTGGTTCTTGATGTCGCTGAAGAACAGCGGAGTCGGGCCGGAAATCTCCTTGAAGGTCTTGGTGTCGAGCTCTACTACCTGGAACGGCATGATCTGCGACCAGCCGAAATACAGGTACAGGCGGCCGTCGTCGTCGGCGAACAGGTTGGCGTCACCGTAACGGTCGCTGCTGAGCTCGCCGATCTTCTCCCAGACTCCCTTCTTGGGATCGATGGCCTTGTAGACGTTGCGGTTGTTCATCGAGCAGCCGATGAGCTCACCGTTGAACTCACAGACGGATACGACTCCTCCTGGATAATTGGGGGCATCCACATAGGTCCAGTCCTGGAAATCTTTCGAATACCAGTAGCCCCTGCGGTGTGAGACAAAGAGATAGTAGTCGTCCTGGAAAATGAGGACGACAGGCTCGCCTCCGCGGACGCCTCTCTCGTGTCCTACGACGACGTCAAGAGGGTTGGCGAAGGTGTGTCTGGTCTGCGCGTGCGCTGAAATGCCGGCAGACAGCGCGCATGCCACTGCAAGCGCGATAAGCAGTCTGTAGTGTTTCATCGGTTATTTAGTTGTAGTATGTGGTTACAGGGCCTTGAATGCAGCTATGATCTCATCATTGGTATAAGCGTCGGCACCGTAGCAGGTCTTGAGGTAGTCGATACCGTAGAGGTAGTCCTGCTCGGTGAAGGAGTCGGTGGCTTCCTTGGCGACTACGACATTGTAGCCAAGCATATAGGCGTCGGCGGAGGTGTGGCGGACGCACATATGGGCGTGGAGGCCGGTCATGATGACGGTATCGACGCCAAGCTCCTTGAGGAGGATGTCGAGGTCGGTCTGGAAGAAGCCGCTGTAGCGGCGCTTGGGAACGACATAGTCCTTGTCGCATTTCTTAAGCTCGGGGATGACTTCGGCGCCGGGAGTGCCGGCCATTGCGTGCTCGCCCCAGATCTCGAGCTCGCGGTCGATCTTCGGAAGATGGCAGTCATTGCAGAAGATGACGGGGATGCCGGCCTCGCGGGCGGCATCAAGAAGCTTTGCGGTAGCGGGAACGATGTTGACGGCCCTTTCGCAGGTGAGGGCGCCGTAGACGAAATCCTGAAGCATGTCGACGACCAGCACAGCGGCGTGGTTGAGGACCAAAGGTTTCTTAGAATTTTCCATTTGTCGTTATACTTGAATTGATAGATTAAATTATAGTCTTTGAGGTGCTAAGTTAGTGAAAATACTTGTTTGTTTTTTCTTTTCATTATATTATTTTTGTAAAGGACAATCGAAAAACGGTCCCCGATGCTGCAGACACGCATATATCATTCCCTTCAGTTCGACCTTGCCACGGCAGGGTCGGACCGGATCTGCTATCTGCTCATGCCAGAAGCCCCCTCGAAGGATGAGCTCAAGTGGCTGGACGAGATGTCCGCCCGTTTCGACTGCACGCTCGTCCATGTCTCGGGTTTCGACTGGGACGACAATTTCTCCGTATGGCCGTCCGAGGGCCTGAAGAAAGGGGAATGGTTCAAGGGCAGCGCCGGTATGACGCTGCTGGGTCTTCTGACCGATTATTTCCCTTTCGTAGAAGCTCCGCTCAAGATCGCTTCTCCCTGCCGTTACCTTGTAGGGATCTCACTGTCCGGCCTTTTCGCCATATGGGCGGCCCACAAGTCCGACGCCTTTGTCGGGATAGCATCCGTGTCGGGCTCCCTGTGGTATGACGGGTTCCCGGAGTGGGTGGCCAAGCACAGGCTTTCAGAGAGCGTCAAATGTCTCTATCTTTCG
>JBGUGW010000167.1:0-1613 GCA_045111695.1 Candidatus Cryptobacteroides sp.
GTACGGACAGTTGTTCGAGCACATCTATTTCTCCGCTAACAACGGTGTATGGCAGGAGCTGATCTACGAACGTTCTTTCGAACCTGAACATTACCCCGGCATCACCCCCAGGGACGGCTACTTCGACGGATGGTACATGGACGATGACAAAGTCCTTCATTCTCCGACCAGATATGAGCAGCCCATGCCCCTGACCTCCGTTGATACGGACGACTATGAAATCTCAATGGATGTCAACTGGCGTTCATACCGTCTGGCCAGGCGCTCCTGGAGCGGCGGCCTGATGGACATCCGCTTCGCGGTCAAGAACCAGGCGAATGGCGAACCGTATTATGTCAGGCTCCACAATCCCTATTATGAGGCACGCATCTTCACTCCTGCCCAGACAGAGGCGCAGGTTCAGGCTGCTGAGCTCGCCCGCGCCAGACAGCAGGCTTCCGCGCAGGCAACGGACCCCAACTTCTCGATAGCCAAGATGGTCGAGAGGGAGGGCCCGGCTTTCGGAGGAAGGCCTCCCCGCATGGTCAAGACCCTTGACCCCATCGTGTCCAAGACCGCTACGGCCGACCAGATCAACGAGAACCAGGACTGGCACAAGCTCCGCATTGTCTGCAAGGGCAAGTCCATCAGTGTCTATTTCGACGGCAAGCGCGTCCTGAGCACTTCCAAGCTGGATGCCACCGGGCATAACGACATCGTTTTCTGGGTGAACTACACCGAGGCAACATACAAAAATATCAAGGTTACCTCACTGAACGGCAAGACCACCTATTTCGAGGGGACTCCCGATGTGGTCAAGATCCCCGAGGTCGCACCTCAGTGGAATGCTTTCGGTGACGCATCCTTCGAAATGGTGAAGGGCGACGCCGTCAACATGGACTATTCGCAGAAGATTACCGCCCGTTCCAAGGCCGGCGTCAGCCAGGGCCCCCAGAACCTCATCTCCGGCGAGACTTTCGTCGGATCGATCTATGCCAAGGGCAACGGCACGCTCTCCGTCGGTCTCAAGAAGGGCAATGCTTTCCTGGCCGAGCAGAAGCTCGGAGTGCCCGGTTCCGGTTGGAAGAAGTTCGACATCAGCCTCCCTGTCGGGAACAACAGCGGTGACGCCGACTTCGCCATCATCGTGGAGAACGGTACAGTGCAGGTGGACCAGGTGACCCTGTCCACTGCCACCGGTCAGGCTCTCGGCGGCTTCCGCCCAGATATCCTCCAGGCAGTCAAGGATTTGCATCCTACCTGCCTTCGCTGGCCCGGCGGCGGATATGTCGCCCAGTATTACTGGCAGTGGGGTATCGGTCCCCAGGAGAACCGCTACCGCTGGCCTCACTGGATGTGGATGGATTACGACCAGAACTGCTTCGGTACGGATGAGTTCATCAAGTTCTGCCGCACCGTCAATACCGAGCCCGTCATCGTCGTCTCCGTCCATTTCGAGCGTCCCGCCGAGGAGTATGACGAGATCCTGCAGGATGCCGTCAACTGGGTCCGTTACTGCAACGCTCCCGCGACCGATGAGTGGGGTGCCAAGCGGGCTGCCAACGGTCATCCGGAGCCTTACAACGTGAAGTACTGGGAGATCGACAACGAGATGTGGGAGATGGGTATCGAGA
>JBGUGW010000168.1:0-3402 GCA_045111695.1 Candidatus Cryptobacteroides sp.
CGGCATCGACCTCTATATCGGTGCTTTCGCCAAGTCCATGGCCTCTATCGGAGGTTTCGTGGCAGGTCCCCACAGCATCATCAACTATCTCCGCGCCAACATGCGTTCGCAGATGTACGCCAAGTCGCTGCCCATGCCTCTCGTCATCGGCAACATCAAGCGCATGGAGATCATCGACAGCCCTGAGGGCGACGAGCTCCGCAAGAAATGCTGGACCATCACCCATGCCATCCAGGACGGTTTCAGGAAGGAAGGCTTCGACATCGGAGAGGCCCAGGCCTGCGTCACCCCCGTGCATATCAAGGGCGGCGTCGCCCAGGCGACCAAGATGGCCAAGGACCTCCGCGAGAACTACCGCATCTTCTGCTCGATGGTCATCTATCCGGTCTTCCCCAAGGGCATGGTGATCTTCCGCATCGTATCCACCGCCGCGCACACCATGGAGGACGTCAATTACACCCTCAACGCCTTCAAGGAGATCAAGGCCAAGCTCGATGCCGGAGAGTACGACGGCGACGACGTGGCCGCCATGACCGTAGAGTAGCATGGACGCAGCATATTTTAGGGACAAGGTCGTAATCATAACGGGAGCCAGCTCGGGTATCGGGCTGGCTACCGCTAAATTGTTCGGCTCGTACGGAGCGCGCGTCGTTATGGCCGCCCGTTCCTTCGAGAAGATGTGCGAGCTTGCCCCGCAGGTGTCGTCCGATCCGGACCGCGTGCTCTGCGTCCGTGCGGACGTGTCCGTCGAGGACGACTGCCGCAACCTCGTCGAGGCGGCCGTCGCCAGGTTCGGCGGTATCGACATCCTGGTCAACAACGCAGGAGTGTCGATGCGCGCGATGTTCAAGGACCTGGACCTCAAGGTCATACATACCCTGATGGACGTCAATTTCTGGGGGACGGTGTACTGCACCAAATACGCACTGCCCTGGCTGCTGAAGTCCAAGGGATCGGTGGTCGGCATCATTTCCATCGCAGGTTTCACCGCACTTCCTGCGCGTACCGGTTATTCCTCGTCCAAGTATGCGATACGCGGATTCCTGGATACACTTCGCATCGAGCATCTCAAGGACGGTCTCAACGTCCTCGTCTTCGCTCCCGGATATACTTCGTCCATGGTCCGCCGCAACGCCCTTACGGCCGACGGCTCCGCCCAGGGCGAGACCCCGCTCGACGAAAGCAAGCTCATGAGCGCGGAGGATGTCGCGTTCAAGCTCGCGAAGGCGCTGTACCGCCGGCGCTCGCAGGTCGCCCTCAGTTTTATCGGCAGGCTGACCATCTTTGCGCACAGGTTCTTCCCGCGCTTCACGGACAGGATGACCTACCGCTACATAGCCAGAGAACCCAACAGCCCCTTCAAGTAGCAGCCCATGAAAGTCTCCGGAATCCCTCCCGCCCTCAAGACCTGGTTCCCGTTCATAGTCCTTTTCGTGTTCCTGGCGCTGATACTGCCCAGGAGTCCGAAGTTCGGCTACGACTACAGGAAGGGCTCGGAGTGGAAGTATGAGACCCTGTACTCCCAGTTCGACTTCCCGATCCTCAAGACCGAGGAGCAGATCAGGGAGGAGAGGAGCCGTTCGGTCTCCAGCGTCATTCCGTACTACAAGTATTCCGAGGATATAGTCAACAAGAACCTTCGCGCGGCCGAAGCCCTTTCCCTCGGGAAAGATGCCGCGCTAAAGCCCGCGATCGTCTCCACCATCCGGGACATCTACGCCCAGGGCGTCGTGTCGGACGAGGGTGTCAAGGTCGACCGCAACGCCACCGACCTGTCGGAGGAGGTACTCTACATCCAGAAGGAGAAGCGTGCCACCAAGGTCCCCGTAACCGAGGTGTACAAGCAGTCCGACGCCAAGTCCAAGCTGATCGCGGAGCTGGGCAGGACCTACAAGAGCTACAACCTTGACTCGATATTCAAGGCCAATTCCGTATACGACCTGATCGTTCCCAACCTCGTTTACGACCGTCAGACCACCGAGGTCGTGCATGCCGAGTCGGCCCCGTTCATCTCTCCTACACAGGGTTTCGTGAGCGCCGGGCAGCTCATAGTCTCCAACGGCGAGATTGTTACGGCTGAGATTGCGCAACTGCTTGATTCGTACAAGGTTGAATATGAGGCGAACATGGGTTACGGCACTCCCCGCGCGCTGCAGTGGGCTGGCAATATCCTCCTCGCCCTTGTGCTTGCGCTTGCGTTGTACCTTGCCTTGTTTTTTACCAGCCGCAAGGCGCTCAATGAGCCCAACAAGGTCTGGTACATCGTATTCGTTTTCGTGATCTCCACGCTCTGCGCCATCCTTGTGGGACGCTCGCAGCCGCTGTACCTTTTCCTGGTGCCGTTCACGCTGCCCGCCCTCTGGCACCAGGCGTTCTTCAGGAACAAGATGGTGCTGCCGCTGTACATCGTCACGCTTCTGCCGCTGCTCATGTTCTCGCACTACGGTGCGGTGATCTTCATGATGTTCTTGGTCGCAGGATTCGTGGCCATCTATGCTTTCCGCTATTTCTACAAGGGCTGGAAGCAGTTCATCACCGGCCTGATCATCTTCCTGGCGCTGGTGGTGACGTATTTCGGCTTCCGTTTCATCGATTCCATCGGCGGGAACGTCGCGCTGACGCTGACCTTCCTCTTCATAGGGTCGATCCTTACCGTGCTCGGATACCAGCTGGTGTTCCTCTTCGAGAACGTGTTCAATCTCGTCTCCAATTCGCGTCTGGCGGAACTGGGCGACACCAGCAACAAGCTGCTCCGCGAGCTTGAGTCCAAGGCCCCCGGCACTTTCCAGCATTCGCTGCAGGTCATGAGCATGGCCGACGCGGCGGCGCGCTCCATAGGCGCGAACGTGCTGCTGGTGCGCGCCGGCGCCCTGTACCATGATATCGGCAAGATGAGCAACCCCCAGTGCTTCATCGAGAACGAGGCGCTGCTGCCTTCAGAGGACAAGAACGGCTACCATTCCAGTCTAGACGCCCGCCAGAGCGCCAGGGACATCATCGCCCATGTCAAGGACGGAATGGAACTTGCCGACCGCTACAAGCTGCCGCAGGTCATCAAGGATTTCATCATGACCCATCACGGCACGACTCGTACAGGCTATTTCTACAACAAGTACATCAACGAGGGAGGGGATCCTTCCGATGCTTCGGACTTCTATTATCCCGGCGTCAAGCCGTTTACCAAGGAGCAGGTGATCCTGATGCTGTGCGACTCCATCGAGGCGGCCTCGCGGACCATAAAGGCTTCGACGCCCGAAGCCTATTCCGAATTTGTCGAGAAAATGGTCGCCGACAAGATGAATGCCGGCCAGTTCGACGACTCCTCCATCTCCATCCGCGAGCTCAACACGGTCAAGGAGAGCCTCAAGTCCTACCTCGCGCAGCTGTACCACGAAAGGGTGG
>JBGUGW010000169.1:0-6668 GCA_045111695.1 Candidatus Cryptobacteroides sp.
ATCTTTTGCGGAAAAACACTTAATATTAAATGGCTTTTACGAGGAACCAGACCACAGGCACCAGAAGTGCGGGCAGGTAATTGAGGGTCTTGCAGTCCTTGATGTTAAGGATGGAGAGGCCGGAGGAGATGATAAGCACTCCTCCGACTATGGCGAGCTCGTTCACGAGCGTGCCCTGGAGCAGGGGAGAGTTGGAGGCGAGTTTAGCAATCAGGTAGAACATCCCTTGCCAGCAGAATAGCACTGGGGCGGCCAGGATCATTCCGATGCCGAAAGTGGTCGCGAACACCATGGAGGTGACCAGGTCCAGGGTGGAATTGGTGTACAGGAAGGTGTTGTCGCCGTTCAATGCGCTCAGGACCGGGCCCACTATCGAGAAAGTGCCTATGCAGTAGAGCAGACAGGCGGAGATAAGGCCCTTGGCGAGGCCCTCGCCGGTGCGCTGCGCGACGAGCCGCTTCACGCGCCCGTCCAGGTCCAGCGCCGTGCCGATCAGCCCGCCTATGGCCAGGCTGAGGATGAAGAGCACGGGGAACTCGCTCTTGGGCATGTTCTGCACGAATGAATTGGCGCCGAGCGCCAAGGAAGCAAGGCCCATTGCGTTGAAGAGTGTAGTAGAATATTTCTCGCCGAGACCTTTCTTGAACATGGCCCCGACGAGCGAACCGACGATGATGCAGCCGGTGTTGACAATGGTTCCGAGCATAAAACTACTACTAACTCCCGTAAAGGTAGGAATTAATCCCGGCTTTTTAAGTATATTTGGAAAAATTTAAGGATGTCAATGAAACGCTCTTTTCTCCTGCAGGTCCTGCTTTTGACTGCGATACTTCCTTTGTCCGCCCAGAATTTCACCAATTTCCGCATTCCGGAGCGTATCGTCTCGCCGGAGATGGCTGGTGATACGGTCATTCTCCGTTTCGCCGGAGAATATTTGTCCGACATGCGTGTGGAAGGCAGCTGGTCACAGGCGCCGGTGCCCATGACCAAGCGCGAAGGCGTGTGGGAGCTGAAGATGGTCGGGCTTCAGGGCGATTTCTATACCTACCGTTTCATCGCGGACGGCGTCCCGTCGCTGGACCCTTCGAACAATAACGTCCAGTACCACGGCACCGACTACCGCAATTTCTTCATCGTGGACGGCCCTCGCTCGCAGGGTTATGTTCAGGCTTCGCACCGGGGAGAAGTCTCGTTCGTATGGTACGACAGCAAGCTCATGGGTACCAACCGCCGCATGGCGGTCTATACCCCTTACGGTTACGGACGCGACAAAAACAAGCAGTACCCCGTGCTCTACCTTCTCCACGACGAGGGGGACAATGAAGAGGCGTGGCTGACTATGGGGCGCGTCGCGCAGGTGCTCGACCGTCTCATCGAGACCGGACGCGCAGTGCCGATGATAGCTGTCATGCCCAACTGCGATCCCGTAATGCAGGCGGCGCCCAGCCTCGGCCTGCCCGAGGTTCGCACTTCGCGCACAGCGTCCTCATCCGTATTCATGAGCAGTTTCGTGAACGAGATAATACCCTTCGTCCAGGCCAACTATAGGGCGATTCCCAAGAAGTCCGCCCGCGCCGCCTGCGGCATAGGAGCCGGCGGTACCACGGTCATCAATACTGCCGTCATGTACAACAATCTCTTTGATTTCGTCCTGCCGTTGAGCTGCGGCGTGGTGGACAACGGCCATCTCACGGACGATTTCCTGAGGATCAAGAAGGCGGGGATCAAGCTGTTCTGGACCGGATGCGGCACTATGGACCAGGTGGCGTACGCCCCGTCGCAGACCCTGCATGAGACGCTTTCGTACATCCATCTCGACCATACTTTCTATGTGATGACGGGAGGGCGCGACTGGAATATATGGAGACACTTCCTGAACAATTTCGCGCCGATGATATTCAAGTACTACACGGACTGAAAATGAAAAGCCCCGCTGTCACAGCGGGGCTTTTCATTTTCATAAACCAACTTATTAACCAAAACAGTCTTAAACGATCTGCTTTTTGATAAAGCAAGTCCCGTGCCAAACTATTGGACCCGCTCGATTTTAAGTTGCTGAATCTTGCAGTCACCGTCCCGTACGCTGACGAAGATGGTGACGTTGAAGGTTTCGCCTCCGGCATTGAGAGTGCCGAGCGCGTATTTCATGTTGGACCGGCCGGCGATGTGGCTGATCTCGAACTTGCGGGGAGTGTAAGTCTCGAAGAATGACTTGAGTATCTGCTTGGCCTGGCTCTTGCTGGAATTGGTAAGCGACGAGACAACCGAGATCTCGAGATTGTCCGCGAACCATGCGGAGAGGTTCTCCGCGCTGCCCGATGAAAGGTATTTGGCAATGGGCACGAACATGTCGTTCCCGTCGTTCTGCGCCTTGAGGCTCAGACACATCAGGAAGGCCAGAAGGCAAACCGCTATTTTGTTCAAAGCTTTCATATCAAGGTGATTTTCATTGCAAATATTGAGCCACGTTGCTATCTTTGCGGAGACTGTATCGCGCGGAATGAAGATAACCCTGCTCACCGTAGGAAAGACCGACGTCAAGTGGGTCAAGGAAGGCCTGGACACTTATGCCTCCAGGCTGGTCCATTATGCCCCTTTCAAGGTCCAGGAGATTCCCGAACTGAAAAATGTCTCCGCGCTTGACCGCGCGCAGATCAAGGCCCGCGAGGGCGAGCTCATCCTGAAGTGCCTGCGGCCCTCGGACGAGGTCGTCCTTCTGGACGAGGGCGGCCGCGAATTCCGCTCGCTGGATTTCGCGGCCTGGCTGGAGGCGCGGACTTCCCGCGGCGCCAGGGACCTGGTCTTCGTCATCGGGGGCGCGTACGGATTCTCCGACGAGGTGTATGCGAGGGCGGATTCAAAGCTCTCCCTTTCGAAAATGACCTTCTCGCACCAGATGGTTAGAACGATTTTTGCAGAGCAGCTCTATCGCGCGTTCACCATCCTGCGCGGAGAACCTTATCATCACGAATGAGCATGGGCGGAAAGAGACATACATGGAGAGACTATTTGTCCTGGGGACTGCTGATACTCAGCGTCCTCGTCCTGGTGTGGACTACCGCGATCGACCATTCCCCGGGCAATACCGAACAGGCCGCAAGGCGCGTGGAAAAGGTCCTCGCACGCCGAATGGCGCGCCTCGACGCTTACATGCAGCAGGCCCTGGACGGCAACTGGAACGAATGGATGGAGCTTGACAATCTCCCATCAGACATGGTCGTCTACCGCTATGTGGACAATGTCCTGCAGTCCTGGGACCATACCTTCATAGTCCTGAACGACGACATCCGTTCGCGCATGCTCTTCCAGCGCCTGACCGACCCCAACAACAACTTCACTTCGCCGTTCGCCGACCTCACGGACCAGGCCGCCTTCCTGAACATAGGCCAGGGCTGGTATCTTGTCAAGATGGTTGCGCTCAACGAATGCAAGGTCATAGGGGGCCTGGAGGTGACGGATGCGATGGACCGACGCAGTTCCAATCACGCCAACCCGGTCTTGCATCTGGACGACCGCTTCTCCGTGGAGCCGCTGTCGACCAGCGGAGGCTCCACGGTCAGCCTGGACGGCAGGCCGCTATTCAAGCTGCTCCAGGAGACTCTCAGGGGCGCTCCGATGGCGAATTCCTACCTGGTGTGGCTCTCCCTGGCGCTGTTCGTGACGGCGATGCTCGTATTCCTGTCCGCGCGCCGTACGAAGCGACGCTTCCTGACGGCGCTCATTTCCATCCTCGCTGCCACGTCCTTCTTCTACGTATGGGGAATGGGTGCCAGGAACAGTTCCTACCTGTTCTCACCTACGCTGTATGCCGACGGACAGGTCCTGTATTCGCTGGGAGCCGTCCTCATCATCAACATGGCCATACTGGCGGTCACGCTGTGCTTCTACCTGATACGCCGCGAGCTGTTCCGCATCCAGAGGGTGCGGGTGCGTTCGGGACTGGTGCGCGTTGCGTTCCCGCTGGTCGCGGGTATCGCGATGGTGCTCATAGCCCTGTATACCCACAAGGCTTTCTGCAGCATAGTGCTGAACTCCAACATTAACCTTGAACTGTACAAGCTGAACGACCTTACGGTGTACAGTGCCCTCGTCTATGTCTCGTTCCTCACGATGCTCGTCAGCATACCCCTGCTGGCCCAGTTCCTGAGACCGGCGTTCAAGTCGGCTGCGGGACTGCATTTCGATTCGTTCACGGGCATGAACAGGACGGTTTTCGCGCTGGTCATAGGCGTCTATTTCGTGGTGACTTCCGCGAGCCTCGGTTTCCGTAAGGAGCAGAACCGCATCGACGTCTGGGCCAACCGCCTGTCCGTGGACAGGGACATCTCGCTCGAACTGCAGTTGCGCCGCGTGGAGGTGCCCATCTCCGACGATTTCTTCATCGCCTCGCTCTCCGTGCTGCCCAGTTCGGCGCCGACCATCCTGAACCGCATCGTCGACAATTACCTGTACAGCGTCTCACAGGACTATGACGTGTCCGTTGTGATCATGGGCGCCGAAGAACGGGACCCCGCCCTGCTGGCCTATTTCAACGAAAGGATACGTTCCGGTGTCAAGATTCATGACACTTCGCGCTTCTTCTATACCACCTCCATATCCGGCCATCCCCGCTACACCGGCCTGTTCACTTATTTCAGCCAGAGATACGGGGTCTCCTACCTTCTGGTAGGCGTGGAGCCAAAGTCCAGCCGTGAGTACGGAGGTTATTCCGCCCTGCTCGACATCACCGACCCGGGACAGGTCAACCTCCCTCCGCGCTACTCCTATGCTAAATACGCCAAGCGCAACCTCGTCAGCTATAAAGGCAATTTCGCCTACCCGACATTACTGCCGGATGACCTTCTGCAGGCCTCAGCCTGGGGCAGTTCAAGCCTGGTCCAGGACGGGTATGTGCATTTCGTGACCGACGTGGAGGAGGACGAGACCGTCATCATCTCCAGGAAGAAGGACGGCATCATGAACTACGCCGTGGCGGTGGTGTTCCTGGCGCTGTTCGCATTCCTGCTGTTCTCGCTGGTAGCCCTGACCAGGCGCCGCCAGCGTGTCTTCAAGGCGCTGTACTACAAGAACCGCATCAGTTCCGTGCTGATGGCCTCGCTGATCGTGACCCTTATAGCCATGGCCACCGTCAGCGTATTCTTCGTCTACGAGCGCAACGACGCCAACAGGCAGGAGATGATGTCCGACAAGGTCAACTCCATCCAGGCCATGCTGGCGGGCAGTTTCCGCTACGTGGACGACTACCGCCAGATCAATCCGCAGGAGCTCAACGGCCTGATGGAGAACGTCCGAAACATGTCCAAGGCCGACATCACCCTGTATTCCCCGCAGGGCAAGGCCTTCAAGTCCACGGCTCCCGATGTATTCGACCGCATGCTGGTGAGCGACCGCATGGACGAAGACGCGTACAAGAACATCGTCTACCGCAACAAGCGCTACTTCATCAACAGGGAGACAATAGGCCAGAAGCGTTACTACTCGCTGTACGCGCCGCTTTTCAACGACAACGGCCGCATGGTTGCCATACTCTGTTCGCCGTACACGGACGAGAACTACGATTTCGAGATGGAGGCCGTGATGCACCTGGTCACCATCATTTCGGTATTCCTTATCCTGCTCCTGCTGGCCCGCTTCATGTCGGGCACGCTGGTGGACAGGATGCTTGCCCCTATCGTGGAGATAGGCCGCAGGATGAACCGTACGAACATCGACAACTTCGAGTATATCGAGTACGACCGTAAGGACGAGATATCGGACCTCGTGGATGCATACAACCTGATGGTGGACGACCTGGCCGAAAGTACCAAGAAGCTTGCGCAGGCCGAGCGCGACAAGGCATGGAGCGCCATGGCCCGCCAGGTGGCGCACGAGATCAAGAACCCGCTTACCCCCATGAAACTCCAGCTGCAGCGGCTCATCCGCCTGAAGCAGCGCGGGGCGGAAGGATGGGAGGATAAGTTCGACGAGGTTGCGAAAGTCGTTCTCGACCATATCGACATCCTCACTGACACCGCCAATGAATTCTCGACCTTCGCAAAGCTCTACACCGAGGAGCCTTCGCGCATAGACCTGGACACCCTCCTGCAGGAGGAGATATCGATGTTCGACAACAAGGACAACATCGAATTCACCTATGTCGGAATGGAAGGCGCCGCGGTGATGGGGCCGAAGCCGCAGCTCACGCGCGTGTTCGTGAACCTGATTACCAACTCCGTGCAGGCCATAGAGATACAGCAGCAGGAGGCGGCGGACGCCGGCCGGGAGCCGGTGCGCGGCCGCATCATGGTCTCGCTGCGCAATTCTTCGAAGGAAGGATTCTACGACATCGTGTTCGAGGACAACGGCCCGGGCGTGAAGCCGGAGAACCAGCCGAAGCTCTTCACCCCGAACTTTACTACCAAGAGTGCCGGAACCGGCCTCGGACTCGCGATCTGCCGCAGCATACTTGAGAAGTGCGGTGCGGACATCGCTTATTCCAAGTCCTTCTCTCTCGAGGGGGCTTGCTTCACCGTCCGTTATCCTAAGGAGTAGCTATTTCCTTGATTTTACCTCGCAGTCGAGGGTGCCGTCGGCGAACATCAACGAAATGTTGTCGCCGGGGGAGGCCGCGCCGGCGGACTTCAGGACCCGTCCGCGGGCGTCCGCGGCGAGGATGTAGCCGCGTTTCA
>JBGUGW010000170.1:0-3480 GCA_045111695.1 Candidatus Cryptobacteroides sp.
CTCTCCTCGCCCAGGAGGGCGTTGGTGAGGGAGGACTTGCCGACGTTAGGCTTGCCGACGATGGCTATCCTGGGAATGCCCTCGTAAGGGTCCGCGGCGGGAGTCTCCTCCTTGGGCAGGACCCGCACGACTTCGTCGAGCAGGTCGCCCGTCCCGGAGCCGTTGGCCGCGGAAATGCTCCAGATCTCGCCCAGTCCCAGGCTGTAGAACTGGTAGGCGTCATACATCTTCTCGCCCGTATCGACCTTGTTCACGCAGAGGATGACGGGCTTCTTGGAGCGGCGCAGCACGTCCGCAATCTCGGCGTCGTAATCCGTGATGCCGGTGGCGGCCTCCACCATGAAGATGACGGCGTCCGCCTCGTCGATGGCAATCTCCACCTGACGGCGGATGGCCTTCTCGAAGACGTCCTCGGAATTGGAGGTGTATCCGCCGGTGTCGACCACGGAGAACTCCGAGCCGCACCATTCGCATTTGCCGTAATGCCTGTCGCGGGTGACACCGGCGGTGTCGTCCACGATGGCCTTCCTCATACCCACCAGACGGTTGAAGAGGGTTGATTTTCCTACATTCGGTCTCCCGACTATTGCTACCAGGCTCATAGTTTGTGTTCTTTGTAGAGCGCGCAGCCCTCGCACGCTTCAGTGATCTCTCCGGAGCAATGCTCCGGGACTTCTGCTTTCTTCCCGCGGCTCAGGGCATCCTCCTCATGCATGCAGCGGATGCCGAGACGGCGCATCTCCCTGTTCTTGCTCACCTCATACTCGGGGAACTCCCCGCCCTTCCGGAATATAATGTTGAAACACATTCCGAAAACGCAGAGCAGTATGACGGCAAGGGCCAGGAGGAATACTTTCATGCGGGTTTAGAAAATGAATTCGGGGCTGATGGGCTCGTAGTTGTATACTTTCCTGATGATGGAGGCGAAGGTGCCCGTCATGCTCATGACCTTGATCTTATGGGTATCCTTCCCCTCAGGAAGGGGAATGGTATCGGTGATAAACACCTCGGCGAGCTTCGACGCGTTGATGTTGTCGAAAGCGGGGCCGGAGAGGATGCCATGGGTGGCGCAGGCGCGCACGCTCGCCGCTCCCATGTCCATGAGGACGTCGGCGGCCTTGGTGAGGGTGCCGGCGGTGTCGATCATGTCGTCGACGATGATGATGTTCTTGCCCTCGACCTCGCCGATGGCGGTGATCTTCGATACGACATTGGCCTTGGCGCGAGACTTATGGCAGATGATCACCGGGCAGCGGAGATCCTTGGCATAGGCGTTGGCGCGCTTGGCGCCGCCCATGTCGGGGGCCGCTATGGCCAGGTCGGGAATCTTCATCGCCTTGATGGCGGGGATGAAGACCTTGCTGGCATAGACGTGGTCCACCGGGAAATCGAAGAAGCCCTGGATCTGGTCCGCATGAAGGTCGCAGGTCATCACCCGGTCGGCGCCGGCCGCGCGGAGAAGGTTGGCGGCGAGCTTTGCTCCGATGGAGACGCGCGGACGGTCCTTGCGGTCCTGGCGTGCCCATCCGAAATAAGGAATGACCGCTATGACCTTGTCAGCAGAGGCACGCTTGGCGGCGTCGATGCAGAGCAGGAGTTCCATGAGGTTCTCCGCCGGAGGGAAAGTCGACTGGATGAGGAACACTGTCGCTCCGCGGACGCTCTCCATGTAGGCAGGCTGGAACTCCTCGTCACTAAAAGGAGTGACCTCGAGGTTGCCGAGCCTGAGCTCCTGCTCCTCCGGAGCCTTGATGGCGTTCAGGCCGTCGATCACTTTGGCCGCAAAGTCCCTGGAGGCCCTGCAGGCGAAGATTGCCATTCGATGTACGTTGTTCATATCAGGATTTATAATGATCTAAAACATTCTCAATGTAACCCAGTATCTCGTCCCGGCCCATGCCGGAGGACGACGAGCTGCGGAAGGAAGGAGGCAGCTCCTCCCAATCCCGGAGGAGGATTTCTTCGTCGCGGGCGATCTGCGCCGCGAGCACGTTGGGGCCCTGCTTGTCGCACTTGGTGTAGATGATGCCGAACGGAATGCCGTTCTCACCGAGTTCGGCGATGAAATCAAGGTCGATCTGGCCTATGTCGTGCCGGGAGTCCACCAGGACGAACAGCATCAGCAGCTCTTCGGAATTGTGTATATAGTCGCGTATGACCGCCTTCAACTCCTCCCTGGCTTTCTGCGGAAGCTTGGCGTAACCGTATCCGGGGAGATCGACGAGATACCAGCTGCCGTTGATGAGGAAGTGGTTGACGAGTTTGGTCTTGCCGGGGGTGGAGGAGGTGACGGCGAGCTTTTTGCGGCCGGTGAGCATGTTGATAAGCGAGGACTTGCCGACATTGGATCGGCCTATGAAAGCGAACTCAGGCAGTTTCTGCTTGGGCTTCTGGCTTGTCCTTGTGCTGCTGCCGGCAAAGCTGGCGTCAGTGATAGTCATTGGGGTCCTCTTTAAAACGCGTGCAAAGATAACAATTTTCCAGCAATTATTTTCCTACCTTTGCAAGGAAACGCGGCCTATTTTTCATGGAAAGGGAGTACATAGACCTTTATGCCTTGCAGAACGGTTTGAAACTGGGTCTGGAGGACCTGTTCCCGGAGAAGATCTGGGTGCGGGCAGAGATCGCGTCCGTCAGCCTCAAGGCCAACGGACACTGCTACATGGACCTGTCCCAGAACGGCCCGGACGGCATCGTCGCCCGCGCGAAAGCGGTTATCTGGAGGTCTAAATACTACGCCCTCAACCAGTATTTCACCGCAGCCACCGGCTCCCCTTTGCAGGCAGGCATGTCGGTACTTGTGCGGGTGCAGGTAACTTACAGCGAACTGTACGGCCTCACCCTCACGGTGGACGACCTCGACCCTCAGTTCACGCTCGGCGAGCAGGAGCTCGAGAAGCGCCGCACCATCGCTAAACTGGAGGAGGAAGGGCTCCTGGACAAGCAGAAGGAGCTTGTGCCGGCGGCGCTGCCGTACGCGCTTGCCGTCATCACGGCGCGCGATGCCGCCGGCTTCGGCGATTTTTCCCGCCACCTCCACGGAAACGAATACGGCTTCGCCTTCAGGACCGACCTCTTCGAGGCCACGATGCAGGGCGCCGGCGCGCCGGCATCGATAGTGGACGCCCTCGACCGCATCGAGAGCGCCGCCACCGCCTATGACGCCGTGCTCATCCTGCGCGGCGGCGGCTCCGTACTGGACCTTTCCTGCTTCGACGACTACGGTCTCTGCTGGCACATCGCACAGTGCCCTATCCCGGTCTATACCGCTATAGGCCACGACCGCGACCGCCATGTGGCCGACATGGTGGCCCATGTCAGCGTCAAGACCCCCACGGCCCTGGCGGACGAGTTCATAGACTGCTACATGGCCGAGGACGAGCGCATCAGCGCCTTCGGCGTGCGGCTGCGCCTGGCGTTCCTCAACAAGGTGAACGCCCTCTCGTCGCGCGTCGACCTGCTCGAAGCCAGGATTCAGGC
>JBGUGW010000171.1:0-2158 GCA_045111695.1 Candidatus Cryptobacteroides sp.
CGAACGGCGTTGACATTCCCGGCAACTTCCGGGTGTTCAACACCACCAGCGACGAGCTGAGCATCCCCGATCCGGAGCATAAGGACAAGGACTACAAGCAGAAGAAGAAAGTATTCCTCAAGCGTTTCAAGGAGTTGGGCGAGAAGACCGCTGACGCCTGCATTGACTGCAACGCCTGCCTGCCGAAGTGCCCTCAGCACATCCGCATACCCGACCAGCTGCACAAAATCAGCAACCTGGTCTCGAAGCTGTAGGGATTATTTCCTGATAAGGAACCTTACCGCGAGGGCGAGAAGGAAGAGCAGGAATACGAAAGTGCAGATCCTGCCGGCGATATCTCCGTTAGCGGCAAAGAATGTGACCCTGGAGTTGAAGTTGACGCTTCCCTCCAGGGTTGCCTTTTCCCACCACGGGCCGCGTTCGAGTATGCGGCCTTTCTGGTCGATGAAGCAGGATATGCCGGTATTGCCGCAGCGGGCGATGTCGCGCCTGAGCTCGATGGCGCGCAGCGCCGAATAGCTCAGGTGCTGCCGGTAGCCCGGGGTATTGCCCCACCAGGCATCGTTGGTGATGACGGTCATGAACTTGGCCCCCTTCTTGACATACTCCGTGCAGTACTCTCCAAAGACCGATTCGTAGCAGATGGCGCAGCCGTAAGGGATGCCGAAAGCGTGCAGCAGCGTCACCTCAGGCTGCCCGACACAGCGTCCGATACCGGTCCCCAGCAGCCTTGCCAGGGGAAGAATTATCTTTGGATAGGGAGTCATCTCGGTGCCTACGACCAGACGGCTCTTGTGGAATATCTCGGTGGTGCCGTCGGCCTTGAGGTTTAGAGCGGAGTTGTGCCTCTGGATCCAGCCTCCCTGGTCTATCTTGAAATCGCAGGGATCCCTCGGTTCAGCGTCGGGATAGAACTCGCGCGAAGACGCCCCGAAAAGCATTTCGGTGCCCGGATGCTCGTTCAGGAACTGTACGAAGCGTCTCCAGGTGGGACTTGTCTCGTACTCTCCGACGACGATGTCGTTCGTGAAGGTCTCAGGTGCTACGACGAGCAGGGGAGAGCCGGACGCGCGTCCGGCCAGTCCCTCTTCCGCCACTTCCATGAGGACGGCGTTCTGCTGGTTTTGGTTCAGGAACTGGAACTTCTGGTAAGGATCGAGGTTAGGCTGGCAGACCAGCACGTCCATGCTGCCTTCGGAAACCTCCTGGTAACGGCTGCCGATGACGGCGGAAGTGACCACGGGGCCGATGAATACCAGCAGGAGCCACGCCACTGAAGCGATGCGGGCCTTGGCGTTCCAACGCTCGGTACGCCTGTCGTGCAGGGCGGTGATGAAACCGAACAGTGAGAGGTTGCAGGCCCATATCCAGAGCGACCCTCCTATCGTGCCAGTGTACTCATACCATTGCGCAAGCTCGGTCGAACGGGCCAGGGCATTGCCCAGCACGAGCCAAGGCCATGAGATCTGGGCGCTGAAATACGCCCGCTCCCACGCTATCCACGCGGCAGCGAGGAAGATATAGGGGAGCGCGCCGCCGAACTTCTTCTTCGACAGGCGGAAAAGTCCGAACACAAGAGACATCTGGAGGGCGTTGGCCAGTACGGCGAAGACACCGCCGCCGACAGTGGCCCAGCATACCCAGAAAGTGGTGAAGGCATTCCAAAGGACGAAAGCCCCGTAGTGCCACATCCAGAAACGTCTCACTCCGTGCGCGGTGGCGTAACGCTCCATCAGGAGCAGCGGGACGAAGCCGAACAGTGCGACGAATCCGGTATGTGGAATGAGCCAGGGGAGGCTCATCAGGACTGCAAAGGCGAGCATGAGAGCCGCCATGGTGCTGTTGTTCCGGGGCATGTCTTTTCGATAAATGGACATGAACAAATATAATGAATTATTTGTAACTTTGCGAGGATATACGAGACAAGCATGGAAGAAAACACCGATACCAAGAAATTCTGGGTACTGAAGAACCTCTTCGGAGCAGCGCTGTTCTTCGTGGCCCTTGCCGTCGTGGCCAGTGTCCTTCTCGCGGTATTCACCCACCACGGCAAGGTCATCACCGTCCCCGACATGGTCGGCCTCAGCGTCCGCGAGGCGGACCGCGTGGCCGACTCCACCGGCGTCCGCATCGATGTCGTGGACTCGATTTATGTCCG
>JBGUGW010000172.1:0-8503 GCA_045111695.1 Candidatus Cryptobacteroides sp.
CCTTTTGCGAGAACAGTGTGGCGAAAGGGAGCAACGGGATTATCTATATGGGCTTGAAAGGGGGCGGTCTCAGCCTCCTCCGGTCCAGCTATGTCGCAAATGAAGAAGGAAACAGGCCCGAAGTGGCCATCTCAGGATACTACTCGAAAGGATCGTTCCACAATCTCTCGTTTTCCGATGCCATCAGCAAGGACGAAAGGGATATTGATTTCACCCTGAAATTCTCTGACCTGTCATACAGTTCGGGGACGGGTATCGTGTACGAAAGCAGGCTGTTGCCGATGGACAAGGAATGGACACCGGTCTTCGAGAACGATACCCATGTCAAGTTCGGACACATTCCGGGAGGAAACTACAGGATCCAGATACGAGCGGTCGACAAGAAGGGAAATGTATTGTCCCAGGATGAGAAGTTCCTGTATGTCAAGCCTGTCGTCTACAAGAGGTGGTGGTTCTATCTCATCGTCGTTCTGCTCCTCGCCATGCTCGTAGATATGTTTGTAAAATGGTATACCAAATCCATCAGCATCAAGAAAGACCTGCTGCAGCAGGAAGTGGACAGGCAGACGAAGATACTCAAGGAGCAGAAGGAAGAGCTCGAGAGAAGGGCGGCGGAACTCTCCGAGCAGAATGCCCTGCTGCAGAAGCAGAATGAGATGATAGCGAGTCACAACACCCTGTCCTCAAGCATCTTGTCGAACAAGGATTCCGATTTCTCGTCCAAGTTGCTGGAAGCCATCCAGAAAAAGTACAAGGATCCGGACCTCGACGTCCATGCCCTCGCCGATGCGATGGGCATGAGCCGCAGCTTGCTGAACGAAAAGATACAGCAGACTCTCGGACAGTCCATCGCACAGTTCATCAGGACGTACCGCCTGAACGTTGCGAAGGAAATGATCTGCAACGGCACGAACGAAGGCATGAACATCTCTGAAATAGCCTACGAGGTCGGTTTCAATGACCCTAAGTATTTCACAAGATGCTTTACCAAGGAGTTTAACATCACTCCTTCCGACCTGCACAAGGAAAGCACGGAATAAAGAAATAAGCCTTCAGGACTGACTCCTGAAGGCTTGTTTCTTTCAATTGAACTGTGTTATTTGTTCAAAAACCTCGAAACAACCCCACGGCGCTCCCTTTGGATCAGCTTTCCCATCTGGGAAGCCTTCCTGGCAGGGGCAGCCTTTGCGTTTTGGGTCGAATCCCCATTCTTGACGAATAATGTAGGATAATCGGGATTGAATCCTCCGTAACAGTTCATATACGAAGAAAAGAGACCTTCCTTGACACATGAGGCGATGGTGAAACCGAAGGAATCAAGGGTCTTCCAACTCCCGTCTTCCTGAAGCGTGAAGGTGATGACGCCTTCAGTTGTCTCGTAAGCGGCATAAGCGTCATCTCCTGCGCATTTATAGAGGACGAGAGGTTCGTCGTATTCGGTTCCGAAAGGAGCGGCCGTGGACTTCACTTCCTGAGGTACCGGGATGGTGATGGTCTTCATGTCCTCGGACACTTCAGCGTAAACTTCACCATGCGGGAAGTACTTTGCCGCGACTTCCTTTGAGAATAAAGGAACTATCTTGTCAATCCATATACGGGAAGAACTGCCCTCATATGGTGTGATTGCCATTTCCCAGGTACCATATGAATAAAACATTCCCTCATCATCTTCAGCGATTATCACCGATGAGATGGTGTAATCTCCGAAAAGTCCCGTAATTGGATTCTCTTTAGCCTTGACGGTGACTGCACAGGTCGCGGTCTTGTCCCCTGCCTTTGCGGTGATGGTGGCGGTGCCTTCCTTGACAGCTGTGACCACACCGGCTTCAACAGTAGCGACCTCAGCGTCCGAGGTGCTCCATTCTACTGTCTTGTCCGTAGCGTCATCGGGCTTGACAGTCGCGACAAGGGTCTGGGACTCGCCTTCAGTCAATTCGAGCTCGGTTTTGTCAAGTTCGACGGATTCGACCGCTATGACTTTCTTCTTTACGGTGACCGTACAGGTCGCAGTCTTTTCACCTGCCTTTGCAGTGATGGTGGCGGTGCCTTCCTTGACAGCGGTGACAACACCGGCTTCAACAGTAGCGACTTCAGCGTCCGAGGTGCTCCATTCCACGGTCTTGTCCGTGGCGTCATCGGGCTTGACGGTCGCGGCAAGGGTATGGGACTCGCCTTCAGTCAACTCGATCGCAGTTTTGTCCAGTTCGACGGATTCGACCGCTATGGCCTTCTTCTCAACAGTAACCTTGCAGGTAGCTGTCTTGTCTCCGGCTTTTGCGGTGATGGTGGCGGTGCCTTCCTTGACAGCGGCGATCTTGCCTCCGTCAACCGTGGCGACGGCGGTGTGTGAGGACGACCAGGGAACGGTCTTGTCAGTGCCGTCCTCGGGCTAGACCGAGGCGGCGATCGACTCGGAGTCGCCTTCCGTGAGGGTCAGTTCGGTCTTGGAAAGTGAAACCGAACTGACGTCGATAACCTTTGCCGCGACGGTGACGGCGCACGATGCGGTGAAACCTCCATCGACGGTCTTGACCGTAATATTTGCCGATCCTGCCTTGACGGCTGTAACCTTGCCGTTGCTTACCGTAGCTACGGACTTGTCGCTGCTGTCCCATGTGACGGAAGCGTTGTCCGCATTGCTTGGAGAAACAGTGGCGGTCAGGTCGCCGCTCTCACCTTCGACGAGTGAAAGGGAAGTGGGACTGACTGTTACGCCCGTCACATTGACGGGCTGGGGCTCTTTCTCGCAGGAGACTGCCAGGAACAGGCAAACTGCTGCCAGGAGCCAGAATAACTTAGCTTTCATAATGATTACATATCAAAGATGACACCTACTGCCATGAAGCCTACATTCAGGCTTCCTTCAGGCAGGATGCTGACACTCTTAGGATAATACCTGAAATACACGCCCGAACCGTCGAAGGAGAGGGTCGCGAGGAAGTTGTAGTTGTATTTCGTGAACTGTGCGCCCTTCTTGATGTCCTTGATCTTCTGGTCGCCGTCGAAATACTTGTTCTTGACACGGCCGGTGAGGTTCAGGTTGCCTTCGACACCGAGTCCGATGCTGGTGGTACCCGCCTCGAACTTGAGCATGACGGGAGCTGAGAAGGTGTTGCTCCTGAAACGGCTGCGGAACTTGGTGATGTCCGCAGGATATGCTTCTTTTGCTGATTTGACCTGGACCTTCTTGTCACCGTCAAGGAAGAAGGCATCCTCCTTGGAGTTGAAGTCCATGGTCTTGTAATCGACGCCGACCTCGATGCCGAAACCGTTGACGGGGAAAATCTTGAGGTTGAGGATATTGACGAAGAACTCGCCGCTTCCGGAGGAGGTGAAGTCATCGGACTTGAGGAGATTGTATCCGAATCCGATATGCGTGCCCGCGTCAAACTCGATCTTTCCGTTGTCCGAAGCGATGATAGTCAAAGAGGCGTCTTCGTCCTGGGCGAAAGCCGACGAAGAGGCAAGCGCCATCAGGGCGCCGATGATAAACAGTATTCTTTTCATTGGTGAAGGTTGAATAATCTTTAGAAAACCCACTTCCAGCCGAGGCAGGGCATGACGTTGAAGCCCTCCATGCCGGCGAAGTTGTAGCTGAACTCAACCTCGCCGCCGACATTGGCGTGGCTGCCTATACCCATCCAGAGCTGAGGTTCGGAGAGAACGACGGTCTTGTCACCCTCCCACCATACATCGACGAAGCCGGAGAAGCGGAGCTTCGGCAGGCCGAAGAGGTCCTGGCAGCCCCAGACTGCGGTGAACTGCATCGGGATATTGGAATCCATGCCGACGAACTGCTTGTAGAGGACCTTGAGGTTGAGGGTATTGTTGAAATTGGCCGAGTGCAGGAAGTAGTCGATACCGAAGAGGAATGCGCTGTTGACCGGGAAGGCACCATAACCTACGCCGGGAACGCCGGACAGGTCACCCCAGGTGCCGAATCCGCCGTTGTACTCATACTGGAGGCTGAAGGGGGCAAGGGCGCTGTCCTGCCAGAAGTTGAGGCAGCGGGCGATCTCGAAATAGGTGTTGTTGGGGGAGATGACCTTGCCGCTCGCGTCGCGGTTGTTGTAGTCGTAGTCGATGAAGAAGAAGGTGTTGCCCCAGTCGTCTTGGTGGAAACCCTCGAGGGTCGTTGTGAAATGCTTGCGACCGAAGTCGTAGAAAGTCTGGAAGTTGGTCTGGGCCTTCACTCCTTGAGCGAAGAACAGCGCAGCAAAAGCGGCGGCAACGAGTACTTTTTTCATCTTGGTTGGATTTTAGATATACGAAGTTACTCATTCCGCCGCTTTTTTCCAAAAAAGCGCTCTATTTATTGCGAAGCAATACCTGTCCGTCCGCGTCGCAGTCCACCTCTATGGCGGAGGACTTGCGGACGGTGCCTTCCAGCACGGCGCGGGCAAGCCTGTTGACCAGCTCGCGCTGGATCAGGCGCTTGACCGGGCGCGCGCCGTACACGGGATCGTATCCGTTCTCCACCATGCTGTCCTCGAAGGCCTTCGTATAGGTGAGTTCCACCCCGTCCTCCTCCAGTTTCTTCTGCAGGATGGCCATCTGGATGCGCACGATCTCGCGGATGTTGTCCGGCGTGAGGGCGTCAAAGGTGATGATCTCGTCGATCCTGTTCAGGAACTCGGGCCGCATGGCAGCCTTGATCTCGTCCGGCTTCAGGTTCGAAGTCATGATGAGGATGGTGTTCTTGAAGTCCACGGTCCGGCCCTTGTTGTCGGTCAGGCGGCCGTCGTCCAGGACCTGGAGCAGCACGTTGAACACGTCAGGATGCGCCTTCTCGATTTCGTCCAGCAGGATGACGGAGTAGGGCTTGCGCCGTACCGCCTCCGTGAGCTGTCCGCCCTCGTCGTAGCCGACGTATCCCGGAGGCGCTCCGACGAGGCGGCTGACGGTGTGGCGCTCCTGGTATTCGCTCATGTCTATGCGGGTGATCATGGATTCGTCGTTGAACAGGAACTCAGCGAGGGCTTTTGCCAGCTCGGTCTTGCCGACGCCGGTCGTGCCCAGGAAGAGGAACGATCCGATGGGCCGCTTCTCGTTGGAGAGACCGGCGCGCGAACGGCGCACGGCATCGGACACCGCCGCGATGGCGTTGTCCTGGCCGACGACGCGCTTGTGCAGCGCGTCCTCCATACGCAGGAGCTTCTCCTTCTCGCTCTCGAGCATCCTGTTCACGGGGATGCCGGTCCAGCGGGCCACGATCTCGGCGATGTCCTCGGGGTCCACCGCCTCGTTGATGATAGGATCCTTGATGGCGGCCTGTCGCTCGGTCAGCTCGTCGATGCGCTTCTGGGCGGCGGCCATCTTGCCGTAGCGCAGCTCGGCGACCTTGCCGTAGTCGCCCGCGCGCTCCGCCTGGGCCGCCTGGTTGCGGTAATCCTCGATCTCCTGGCGAGCTGTCTGCAGGTCCCTGAGTATGCCTTTCTCCTCGTCCCAGCGCTTCATCAGTCCCGCGCGTTTCTCCGTGAGCTCCTTCAGCTCGGATTCGATCTTGTCCATCTTGAGCGAGACTCCCTCACGCTTGATGGCCTCCTTCTCGATTTCGAGCTGGCGGATCTGGGAATTAAGGATGTCGATGGGCTCCGGAACGGAGTTCATCTCAAGCCTGAGCTTCGAAGCCGCTTCGTCCACGAGGTCGATGGCCTTGTCCGGGAGGAAACGGTTGTTGATGTATCGGTGCGAGAGGTTCACTGCCGCGATGAGAGCGTCGTCCTCGATGCGGACATGGTGGTGGTTCTCGTACTTCTCCTTGAGTCCGCGGAGGATGGAGATGCTTTCGGCCGGGCTGGGTTCGTCCACCATCACCATCTGGAAGCGGCGCTCGAGGGCCTTGTCAGTCTCGAAGTACTTCTGGTATTCGTCCAGGGTGGTCGAGCCGATGGTCCTGAGCTCGCCGCGCGCGAGGGCGGGCTTGAGGATGTTGGAAGCATCCATGGCTCCGCTCGAGCGCCCGGCGCCCACAAGGGTGTGGATCTCGTCGATGAAGAGGATGATCTCCCCTTCGCTCTCCACGACCTCCTTGACGACGCCCTTGAGGCGTTCCTCGAATTCGCCCTGGTACTTTGCGCCCGCGATCAACGCGCCCATGTCGAGCGAATAGACCTTGCGGCTCTTGAGGTTCTCGGGGACGTTTCCGTCCACGATCTTTTCGGCGATCCCTTCCGAGATTGCGGTCTTGCCGACACCCGGTTCGCCCACCAGGATAGGGTTGTTCTTCGTGCGCCGGCTGAGTATCTGCAAGACCCTCCTGATCTCGTCGTCCCGGCCTATGACCGGATCGAGCTTCCCTTTCGCCGCCAACTCGTTGAGGTTGGTGGCGTACTTGCTTAGAAATTGATAATCAGTCTTTTCCATACCATTCATATTAAACTGCCGCACTCGGGCGGCACAATAACCAAAAATCGTCCGTTCCGGTGAAGGAACAGACGATCTCCGTCAAATTATATTCCAGCCCTTGCCGGACTGACAATCTGTCAGTTACTCGGTCGGGGCGGTGGGAGCCTCCTGCTGGATGGGGGCGGTGGGGAACTCCGGCTGCGACTGGGTAGCGACGTTCTCGATCTGGTTGGTCACATCCATGTCGGCTCCGTTGGTGCCGGTGGTGAAGGAGGTGACGATGGAAAGTACGAGGATGAAGGCTACGAGACCCCAGGAGACCTTCTCGAGAAGGTCGGCGGTCTGGCGGACGCCGAAAGTCTGGTTGCCGGCGATGAAGTTGCTGGCGAGACCCTCACCTTTGCCGTTCTGGAGCAGCACCACGAGGACGAGGAGCGCCGAGGCAAGAAGGATGAGAATGGTCAGAATGGTAAATAATGCGTTCATATCGTTATGTTTTATTTATCTGTCTGTTACCCCAATTTTTGGATAAGGGCTGCAAAGTAAGCATTTTTTTCTGGATAACGCAAGAGTAGTTTCGAATAAATGAATTTTGCCTGCTCGTAATACCCTTGGTCGATATATATTTGCGCGAGCGTCTCGGTGCAGAATTCGTCGACGATTTCCTGCTCTGTCTTCTCGCGGACTTCCTCTCCCTTGGCCTTCGAAGCGAAAGACGAGAAGATGTTGTCGTCGGTCTTGCGGACCGAATCGTACTCTTCCTGGGAGAAAAAGTCGCCGCCCACCACGCGGGTCTTGTGCTTCGGCTCGGAGGCCGCCGCAGGCTCCTCGCCGCCGGTATAGCTCTTTATGAGCTCCTCCAGGTTGCTGTCGGAGTAGTCCCTGGCCCTGCCGGCCCGGACGATGTCCGAGATGATACGGCGCGAGCCCACGTAAAGCGCGGCGGTAGCGTAGTCGCGGCTGCCCCAGCCCTCGCCGCCGACGCGCGACATGCGCAGGCACATCTCCTTGCGCGCCGCGCCGAACCACGGATAGAGGTTCACCACGCCGGCGAGCTCGTCGATGTTGAGCGAATTGAGATGTATGCAGCCGTTTACCATTGCGCTACCGTTGCGTTGAAGATGTCCTCGATAAGTTTCTTGACGATCTGGTTGCAGAGCGTCTCCTGTACGGCGTCGAGGGACTGCATGGAGTCGTAGTCCTCGTAAGCCGAGAAGTTCTGTTCCAGGTTGTCCTCGGGGTATTTGCGGTTGGTGAAAGTGACCTTCACCGTGACGGTGAGGCGGTTCTGGGCGGCGACCTCGTCGGCCGTCACCGCCGTCGCGCTCACGTCATAGCCCGTGACCTGGCCCTCGATCTCGAGGTCGCCGTCAAGGTCGACCTGCTCCAGGCGCGTCATCTTGCGGAACTGGGTGCGGAGCTCCTCGGTGAGCAGGTTGCTAAGCGAGGGGTTGACCTTCTCGGCTGTATACTCGAAATAGTTGATGGTGATGGTGTGGACGTCGGGCTGGATGGACGTTCCGGAGAACGAATAGATGCCGCAGCTTCCCGCCAGGACGGCGGTCAGCGCAAGCGCGCATGCGGCGAGTATGTGGCGGAATGTCTTCATCGTTTCGTTTCCTTTGCGAGCCGGCGGTAAAGCGTGCGCTCGGAGATGCCTAGCTCCGCGGCGGCCAGCTTGCGGTTGCCGCCGTGCTTCTCGAGGGCCTTCTGGATGAGGTCCTCGCTCACTTTCTGGAGGGAGAGGTCAGCCGCCTCGGAAGGGACCTGCTCCTGCATGTCCGGCTCCTGCCAGTCGGCCTCGTCGTACGGCTCCGGCTCGCGGGCCTCGGACACTTCGTGTACGGGCCCCGCCGGGACGGCCGGCAGCCGGTGCTGCGCCGCCTGGCCTCCGCTGTATACGGCCATCTTCAGCTGGTCCACCTCCTGGCGGAGGTCGAGGATGGCCTTGATGAGCATCTTCTTCTCATCGTCGTTGAAGGCGCTGCCGTGCGCTTCGCTGACGGCGGGCAGCACGGTCTCCTCCTCCTTCGGGAGGTATTTGCGAAGCGTCTCGGCGTTGATCTCGCAGCGCTCCGCGCCGGGCGTAAGCTTGACGGACTCGAGCGCGGAGACGGTCTCCGCGATATTCTTGAGCTGGCGGATGTTGCCCGGC
>JBGUGW010000173.1:0-4148 GCA_045111695.1 Candidatus Cryptobacteroides sp.
GCCAACGGAGCCCCTATCACCGTTCCTTCACAGGACATGGTGCTCGGTCTGTACTACATCACCAAGGAGAAACCCGGCGCCAAGGGCACTGGAATGCGTTTCTACGGTCCCGAAGAGGTCATCATCGCCTATGACGAGAAGGTCATCGAGATGCATGCCCTCGTGGAGGTCCGCCTCCCCGTCGACAAGCAGGATCCTTCCAAGGGCACCCAGATGGTGAAGACCACCGCCGGACGTATCATCGTGAACCAGTACGTTCCGGACGAGGTCCCGTACGTCAACAAGGTGTTGGGCAAGAAAGCCCTGAGAAGCATCATCACGGAAGTCATCAAGAACACTGGCGTCACCCGTACCGCCAAGTTCCTCGACGACATCAAGAACCTCGGTTACGACCAGGCTTTCCGTGCAGGTATCTCCTTCAACCTCGGCGACGTCATCATCCCCGAAGAGAAGCTCGGACTCATCGACTCCGGCTACAAGCAGGTGGAAGACATCAAGAACAACTACGCGATGGGCTTCATCACCAACAACGAGCGTTACAACAAGGTCATCGACCTCTGGACCTCCATCGACAACCGTCTCACCGGCATCGTGGAGAAGCAGATCTCCGCTGACCAGCAGGGCTTCAACCCTGTGTACATGATGCTCGACTCCGGAGCCCGCGGTTCCACCCAGCAGATCAAACAGCTCTGCGGTATGCGAGGCCTTATGGCCAAGCCGCAGAAGTCCGGCGGCGGCGGAAACGAGATCATCGAGAATCCTATCATCTCCAACCTTAAGGAAGGAATGACGGTGCTCGAGTACTTCATCTCGACCCACGGCGCCCGTAAGGGTCTGGCCGATACCGCCCTCAAGACTGCTGACGCAGGTTACCTGACCCGCCGTCTCGTTGACGTGTCACACGACGTGATCATCACCGAGGAGGACTGCGGAACCCTCCGCGGCCTCATCGCCACCGCCATCAAGAGCAAGGACGAGATCGTCGAGTCCCTCGGCGAGCGCATCCTCGGCCGCACCACCGTGCACGACATCTTCAACCCTCTCACAGGAGAGCTCATCCTCCCCGCTGGAGCCGAGATCAAGGAGAAGGAAGCCGAACTCATCAACTCCCTGCCCATCGAGCAGGTCGAGATCCGTTCGGTCCTCACCTGCGAGTCCCGCAAGGGTGTCTGCGCCAAATGCTACGGCCGCAACCTCGCCACCACCAGGATGGTGGAGAAGGGAGAGGTCGTCGGCGTCATCGCCGCACAGTCCATCGGTGAGCCGGGTACCCAGCTGACCCTCCGTACCTTCCACGCGGGAGGTGTCGCCGGAGGTGAGGCTGCGGACAACGCCATCGATTCCAAGTACGACGGTAAACTCGAGTACTCCGAGCTCAGGACCATCCAGCGCGTCAGCGATACCGGAGAGGTCCAGGACGTGGTCGTCAGCCGCACCACCGAGCTCCGCATCCTCGACGAGAATACCGGCATCACCTATTCGCAATACGACATCGCCTACGGTTCCATCCTCTACAAGAAGGACGGCGAGACCGTCAAGAAGGGCGACCGCATCTGCGAGTGGGATGCTTACAACGCCATCAACATCGTCGAGACCGCCGGTAAGGTCCGCTTCGAGAACATGATCGAAGGCGTCACCTACCGTGAGGAGATTGCCGATGAGTTCTCCGTCAACAGGGACAAGGTCATTATCGAGTCCCGCGACAAGACCAAGAACCCGACCATCCACATCGTGGACGAGAAGGGCGTCAGCATCAAGCAGTTCAACCTCCCGGTCGGCGCCCACGTCATGACCGAGGACGGCAGCATGGTCAATGTCGGTGACATCCTCATCAAGATCCCCCGCGCCATCGGCAAGTCTTCGGATATCACGGGCGGTCTGCCGCGCGTCACCGAGCTCTTCGAGGCCCGCAATCCTTCGAACCCCGCCATCATCGCCGAGATCAACGGTGAGATCATCATGGGCAAGGTCAAGAGGGGTAACCGCGAGATCGTGGTGAAGAACCGCACCGGTGCCGAAAAGCACTATCTCGTGCCTCTGACCAAACAGATCCTGGTCCAGGAGAACGACTATGTCAGGGCCGGTACCCGTCTCTCCGACGGTGGTATCTCCCCTACCGACATCCTCAATGTCCTCGGACCCGTCAAGGCCCAGGAGTACATCGTGAACGAGGTGCAGGCCGTCTACCGCCTCCAGGGCGTGAAGATCAACGACAAGCACTTCGAGATCATCGTGCGCCAGATGATGCGCAAGGTCGAGATCATGAACCCCGGCGACACCGAATTCCTCCAGGAGGAGCTCGTTGACAAGTGGGCTTTCATGGACGCCAACGACGCCATCTACGGCAAGTACTACGTGATGGATCCGGGCGATTCGCAGAAGTATGAGCAGGGCGACATCATCGGCGCCCGCGACATGCGCAACGAAAACGCCTCCCTCGAGCGTCACTCACAGAAGATGATGGTCGTACGCGAGGCCTGCCCCGCCACCGCGAGGCTCGTCCTCCAGGGTATCACCCGTGCCGCCCTCCGCACCAACAGCTTCATCTCCGCGGCTTCCTTCCAGGAGACCACGAAGGTGCTCAGCGAGGCTGCGATCCGAGCAAGGGTCGACTATCTCGAAGGTCTGAAGGAGAACGTCATCTGCGGACACCTGATTCCCGCGGGTACCGGTCTCATCGACTACCAGGACATCATCGTCGGCCGCAAGGACGAGGTTGCTCAGGACCTGAACGAACTCTAGCAGTCGTAATCATACGGAAGAGGCCCGGACCCGTTTCAGGTCCGGGGCTTTTTTTATACGGGCAAAATGATTATCTTAGCATGATTAATTTATGGATATGAGAGATTTATTGCTTTACAATACCCTGTCCCACCGCAAGGAGCTTTTCGTTCCGGTCAACCCGGGACACGTCGGGATGTATGTGTGCGGCCCCACCGTTTACGGTGACGCACACCTCGGGCATGCCCGCCCGGGTGTCACTTACGACGTTCTCCAGAAGTTTTTCCGCCATCTCGGATACAAGGTCCGCTATGTAAGGAACATCACGGACGTTGGACACCTCGAGCACGATGCCGACGAGGGTGAGGACAAGATCGCGAAGAAGGCCCGGCTGGAGGAGCTCGAGCCCATGGAGGTGGTGCAGACCTATACCCTGCGCTACCACGAGGCCATGCGCCAGCTCAACGTCGCGCCGCCTTCGATCGAGCCCCGTGCTTCCGGGCACATCGTAGAGCAGATCGAGGCCGTAAAGAAGATCCTCGATGCCGGATACGCCTACATCAGCAACGGTTCGGTGTATTTCGACGTGCAGAAATACAACGAGCAGCATCACTACGGCATCCTTTCGGGACGCAACCTTGACGCCACGCTCGAAGGCACGAGGGCGCTTGACGGACAGAGCGACAAGCACGCACCGTATGATTTCGCCCTCTGGAAGAAGGCTGAGCCCCAGCATATCATGAAATGGCCCTCCCCTTGGGGCGAAGGCTTCCCGGGCTGGCACCTTGAGTGCTCCGTGATGGGTGAGAAATATCTCGGATACGAATTCGACATCCACGGAGGCGGAATGGACCTCATGTTCCCGCACCACGAGTGCGAAATCGCCCAGAACGTGGCCTCCAGAGGCACGCAGGGCGTGCATTACTGGGTCCACAACAACATGATCACCATCAACGGGCAGAAGATGGGCAAGTCGCTCGGCAACTTCATCACGCTTCCGGAGCTTTTCTCGGGCAATCATCCCAAGCTCGAGCAGGCATACGGCCCCATGACCGTGCGTTTCTTCATTCTCCAGGCCCATTACCGCGGGACGCTGGACTTCTCGAACGAGGCCCTGCAGGCCTCCGAGAAAGGCCTCAAGCGCATACTTCAGGGAGCTAAGGACCTCTACGCCATGGCCGGGCGGCAGATGCCGCGCTACGCCTACGGCGAGTATACGCCCGGCATAGCGCCGGACAACTGCCCGGCCACAAATCCGGAGGTGAAGGCCGTCTTCGAGGGCGTCTACGACGCGCTCTGCGACGACCTGAACACCCCTACCGCCCTTTCGAACATCTTCGACGCCGTCCGCATCATCAACACCGCAAAGGACAGGAAGCTCAAGCTTTCCAAGGGTGACATCGACACCCTGGTGCAGATATTCGACG
>JBGUGW010000174.1:0-3852 GCA_045111695.1 Candidatus Cryptobacteroides sp.
ACATGCCGTGCGTGCTGAGTACATGTATTCCGGCATTGCTGACATCGCAGCCCTTACTGGAAACCAAGAGTATATCGGTGTCATTGACAGGATATGGGACAATATGGTGGAGAAGAAGCTCTACTTGACCGGAGGAGTTGGCGCCCGCAGCAGCGGAGAGGCCTTCGGCGACGACTACGAGCTTCCCAACCTCACCTCGTATTGCGAGACCTGTGCTGCCGTCGGCAATGTCTACACCAACCACAGGATGTTCCTGCTGCATGGAGAATCGAAGTATTGCGACGTGCTTGAGAGAAGCCTTTACAACGGCGTTCTTTCTGGAGTGTCGCTTGACGGCGGTTCGTTCTTCTATCCCAATCCGCTCGAATCGGACGGCAGGCACCAGCGCCAGCCATGGTTCGGATGCGCATGCTGTCCCTCGAACATCGCCAGGTTCATACCTTCCGTCGCCGGTTACATCTATGCCATCAAGGATAATGACCTGTACGTGAACCTATACATGTCTAACAGGTTGACGGAAAAGGTGAAGAACGGCAATGTGAGGATGACCACGGAAAGCGGCTATCCCTGGAATGGAGATGTCTCCATCACCATCGACGAGGCTCCGCGCAAGGGTTTCGGCCTGAGACTCCGCATCCCGGGATGGGTCAGGAATGAAGTCGTCCCTTCGGACCTTTACAGCTATGCTGACGGTATTTCGCCCGGCTATAAGGTTCTCCTGAACGGCGAGGAGATGGACGGTGAACTTCAGGACGGTTATTTCTGCATCGATCGCAAGTGGCAGAAAGGGGACAAGGTGGAGATCGTGATGGATATCGCCCCCAGGATCGTGAAGGCCAATCCTGCGGTCAAGGATGACGAAGGCCGTATAGCGGTCGAGAAAGGTCCCATCGTGTATTGCGCCGAATGGCCGGACAACGAGGGTCTCAACGTGAGGGAAATCGTTCTTGAGAAGGATCCTGCCCTTGAGTGCAGGCACTTGTCCGACAAACTTTATGGTATCGACGAGATCAAGGTAGGTGAGAGCGGACTGACCATGATACCTTATTATGCGTGGAACCATCGCGGCTCCGGTGACATGGCTGTCTGGATCAGGCAGGAAGAGTAATGGAAAGCAGATATCAGGACAGGAAGCGTTATTTCGACGAGCTTGCGGAGACTTCCCGCAGTTTCTATATCGACTATGTCCGCAAATTCATCAATGTCGGCCCGGGTATCCGGGTATTGGAAATCGGATGCGGAGAGGGCGGCAACCTGCTGCCCTTTGCGCAGGCCGGATGCGAGGTGACCGGAGTGGACCTGGCCGGGAGCAAGATAGAGAATGCCCGCAGGTTCTTCCTTGATTATGGAGCGGACGGGACATTCACCAGCGCGAACATATTCGACATTCCCGCTCCTGAGAGGATGTTTGACCTGGTCCTGGTGCATGATGTCATCGAACATATAGGCCAGGAAGACAAGGCCGGTTTCATCAGGCTAATAAAGGAGTCCCTTGCGCCGGGAGGGATCGCTTTCATAGCATTCCCGGCGTGGTACATGCCTTTCGGAGGGCATCAGCAGATATGCCGGAACAAGGTGCTTCATGCCTTGCCGTGGATACACCTTCTGCCCATTCCCCTTTACAGGGGATTGCTGAAGCTGTTCAATGAGCCTCAGGGGCAGATTAACGAGTTGTTGGACATACGACGATGCAAGATGACGGCCGAGGCCTTTGAAAGGATATGCAAGGCGGAAGGATGCAGCATCCTGGACCGCAGGCTATGGTTCGTCAATCCGCACTACAAGGTAAAGTTCCGCCTCAGGCCGCTGCGCCTGCGCCTTGGCCTGGACCGTATCCCTTATCTGAGGGACTTCTTCTCAACCAGCTGCTGGTATATAACACGCTGAAAATCAAATAAATAATACAACGACTATGAAACGGTTATCATCTTTCATCCCGGCGCTCCTGTGCCTTGCTGCTGTTTCCTGCGGACAGCGTACAGACCCACAGCCTAAGATCTCCATCTTTTGCGACCACATCGAGACAATTGCCCGTCAGGAGAGTATTTCCTTTGCGGAAGCTGCGACCCGTGTCAGGGAGTTCGGATATACGGGAGCTGACATCAGGGTGACCCAGAAGCCCGAGGAGATCGAGACACTTGACAGTCTCGGCTTCGCCCATGCCTGCGCCATTTCGGAGATCAACTACTCCCGGGAAGACACAAAGCAGATGGAGGACAGGACCCTCGCATTCATGGAGGAGCGGGGATTCTACAAGCTCCTGCTGATCACGGGACTAATGCCCGAAGGGGGACTGTCAAAAGGGGAGAGGGATGCTGCGAGGCAGCGCATCTCCGCTTTCGCAAAGAGGGTGGCAGACCAGGGATACAGCATCATGGTCGAGGACTTTGACAACAGCCGCTCCCTCTGCTACAACGCAGAATTGATCGATACCCTGTTTACCGTTTCCAGTGACCTTGGTCTGGTGTTTGACACCGGCAACTTCCAGTTTGCCGGGCAGGATGCCATGGAACAGTACGAGCATTTCCGTCCTAAGATCGGGCATGTCCATCTGAAGGACAGAACATCGCCTACTGACATGAGATGCGTCGCGGTCGGGACCGGATGCATTCCCATAGTGGATATCATCCACAAGCTTGTGGACAGTGGGTATAAGGGCTGGTACACGTTTGAGGAGTATGGTACTCGCACTATGCTCGAAGATTGCGAGGCTTCCTACCGCAACATCAGCGCCGCCTTGGCGGAGTAATCATTACGGCTAATCGTCCTGGAGCGCTTTCGCGGGCCAGCCGAAATCCTGGTAATACTTGACGTCGAGCCCGTTGCGGGAGCAGTAGTTACGGATGGCTTCCTTGCGCGCCGATTCGCGGACGTCTTGGTTAGAGTGCATCGTCTGATAGACATCGTAATGCCGGCCGAATATGCGCCTGGCGCTGGGATCGTTGCCCGCTCCGTCTTCCGTCTGCTCAAAAACGGTTACGGCGAGTGTCTCTCCCTGCTTTGACAGTGACATGCACCCGGAGTGATTGCCGCCCGAAACGGTTTTCAGCGTATCTCCGGAGACATCGTACCAATACACCCAGAAGTCTCCCCAGACACTTGCGTGCGTATCATCGTCTTCTTCCGCCGCGACTATCATGCTGACGGGAATGCATACTTCGCCTTGCTTGTATTGTGCGCCGATCTCCTTGACCAGATAATCGCTGATAGCGTTGCGGACGAACTCTTCCTTCCGATAGTTTTCTATATATCGGAGGCTGGATTGCTTAGTGTCGTCATAATCTGACAGCAGCCATTTCCCGTCGACCTTCTCCATCTGAAGGATGTGCTCCTCGGCATCATAGTCCGTGTCTGCCGGCTGGACGAGGATGACTGCCTTGGCATGTGTCTTGTCCGTCAGCTCTACTTCTTTCACTTCGCAGGCATTGTCTGCCATGGTGCTGCCGTCAGCGGTTGTGAACCATTGCTCCCATTCGTGCAGTACCGGCGTGAAGTCCGGCAAGGAGACCATCTCCTCTAACGAAGCGTAGAAGTCATCCGTCAGATATTCACGGCATTTCTCCAGATTGCCGACGTCCGGAATGTGGTTGAACAACTCCGTGGCATTCTTCTTTAATCCTTGCTGGGAGGTACTGCATGCAAGCAGCATGACCATTGAAACAAAAGCGCATACCCGTTTCATATGACTTGTATTATTATTTTATTCGCTCAAATTTAACTAAATTCGCAGTAAGATAGAACTTTTTATTTGATGTTATGAAGATCAGAATTGAGACTCCCGCAGACTACCGGGAAGTTGAAAATCTTACACGCGAGGCGTTCTGGAATGTATACAGGCCCGGATGCACAGAG
>JBGUGW010000175.1:0-1970 GCA_045111695.1 Candidatus Cryptobacteroides sp.
CACCACGCGCGTCACCATGACGCCATAGGCAGCGCGCAGGCCGAGGTCCTTTATGCGCTTGCCCGTCAGTGAGGACTTGGTGATGGCGAGGCGGCGGGTCACGAGCGCCTCGTTCATCCTTATCCAGTCTTTCTGGTGCATCGGAACTTCCTCGCCGAAAATAATCCTGACAGAGTCGACATTCGGCTGGGAGGTCACTATCAGCAGGCGGTCACCCTTCTCAAGGACAGTGTCAGGGCCGGGAATGCTTATCTCCCCGTCACGCATCATCCTCGAAATGAGAAACTTGCCTCCGTTATCCTTCATAATCTCCCGTATGTTGTGCCCGAAGACGGCCGGGTTCTCTACCTCGACGTGCATACGCCTCGCCAGGTCGACCTCACCCTCCTCGCTGTCAAGTTCGGCCTTCTCCTTTTCCAGGTCGATCTTGAAAAGGCTTCGGAACAGGATGACGAGCATTATCACGCCCAGTACGCCTATCGGATAAGCCACGGCATAGGCGGAAGCCAGGCCGGATACGGCCGCTGAGGCGGCGGATTTGTCAGCACCCATGGCATCAGAGAGCGTTTGCTGCGCGGCACCGAGACCGGGAGTGTTGGTCACGGCTCCCGACATCACGCCGACCATGGTCTGAAGGCTCTCCCCCGTCACGAGATGTATGCACACGGTGACCAGCACGGACATCAGAATGCCGAATAATGCCAGGAGGTTCAGTTTGATTCCACCCGTCTTGAAGGAATGGAAGAATCCCGGACCGACCTGGAAGCCTATGGAGAACACGAACAGGATCAGGCCGAAATCCTTCATGAATCCAGTCACGACAGGATCGGCGCGAAGGCCGAAATGGCTGACAAGGATGGCAAGGAAAAGGATCCAGGTGGATCCGATGGATATACCTTTTATCTTGAACCGGCCAAGATAAAGTCCCGTCGCGATAACGACGGAGAAGAGAAGTATGCTGTGGGCAATTCCTGCCCCTGTGAACAATTCACTCATAGGATTAAGTCTTAATCAAGTTTCCGTCGGACGAGACGGCAGATGAACTTGGTGTAGCGCTGCTTGCCGACAGGGACGCGGCAGCCTTTTACGTAGTCCATCTCCAACAGTTTCCGGACAGCCTCGGGATGAGCGCGCAGCAGTTTGAAATTCAAAATGCAGGCGCTGTACCAGCCGCCCCTGAGCAGAATGTCCCTACCGCATGCCCTGATGGGAAGACTGTCTTTCGGAAGGGCGTCGTAGAGGAGGAACATGTTCTCCGAGGACTGTTTCCTCGTCTTTATGAGGGAACTGGAAGTAAGGGCCCCCCTCCTGCGGCGGCGATAGTGATAGAGCGGTTCCTTCAGGTGGACGACCTTCCCAGCTTTGCTGAGAGTCTGTGTCTGGAATACCAGATCCTCGTGATAGCCGTACACCGGCACGAACATGGACGACAGGTCGTAAAGGGAACGGCGCTCAAGCTTGTTCCACATGTACCCCCGGATGATGCTATTGTGCATGCGCGTTACCGCCACGAAGCCGGTGGCCGGCGTGAAATCGCCTTCATGGTAGACTTTATGCTTTCCGTTGGAATACTCCTTGTAAAAATCGCAGTAGACCGCATCGGCATCCTCTTCGAGCGCTTTTTCCACAAACTTGCGCACATAATCGGGCTCCACCCAGTCATCTGAATCCACATGGATGATGAAGTCTCCGGTTGCAGCCGCAAGGCCAGCCATGCGCGCTTTCGGGAGTCCCGAATTGGGCTCGTGTAGGATCATCACCTTCGATTCCACCTGCGGGAATTCATCAGCAAGGATCTGACGGATGATGGCAATTGAACGGTCTGGAGACCCGTCGTCTACGAATATGAACTCGCAATTCTCCCAGGTCTGGGAAAAAAGCGAACGGACGCACTGCCCGATATACGCTTCAACCGCATATACGGGTACTACTACCGATACTGTGGGGCCTTGTCCTGCTGTCATGCCTAT
>JBGUGW010000176.1:0-10604 GCA_045111695.1 Candidatus Cryptobacteroides sp.
GCCTCGCTGCGCGTCTCCATCGGCTCGGTGCCGACGATCTGATGCTCGCGGTTGGATTTGTTCCACACCGGGTCGAAATGCACGCCGAAGCGTTCCTCCGCCTCGATAAGGGCTTTCAGCTGGTTGACGCCCTCATGGGCGAAGCGGTCTCCTATGCCGAATGAGTATTTTCCAATTTCCAGCATGGCCTTATGCGTTGTAGGTTGACGATACGGTGTCGCCGCCGTGACCGGTCCAGTTGGTATGGAAGAACTCGCCGCGCGGACGGTCGGTGCGCTCGTAGGTATGGGCACCAAAGAAGTCGCGCTGTGCCTGGAGCATGTTGGCGGGCAGGCGCGAGCAGCGGTAACCGTCGTAATATTCCAGGCCGGCGGTCATGCAGGGAGCGGGGACTCCGTTCTGCATAGCAGTGCATAATACATTGCGCCAGCCCTGCTGGGCCTCGGCAAGCTTGCCGCTGAAATAGGGGTCGAGCAGGATATTGGCAATGTCGGGGTTCTTGTCGAAAGCCTCCTTGATACGGCCGAGGAACACGCTGCGGATGATGCAGCCGCCGCGCCACATAAGGGCTATGCCTCCGTAGTTGAGGTTCCAGCCGTACTCCTTGGCGGCGGCGCGCATAAGCGCGTAGCCCTGGGCGTAGGACACGACCTTGGCGGCGAAAAGGGCCTTACGCAGGTCCTCGAGGAAGGCCGCGCGGTCGCCGGTGAACTTCGCGGGCCTGGGCCCTTCAAGAATTCCAGATGCGGCGACGCGCTCCTCCTTCTGGGCGGAGAGGCAGCGTGCGAACACGGATTCGCCGATGAGCGTGAGCGGAACGCCCTGGTCGAGGGCGGAGACCGCCGTCCATTTGCCGGTGCCTTTCTGGCCGGCGGTGTCGAGGATATAGTCCAAGACATAACGGCCGTCCTCGTCCTTCTTGGCAAGGATGTCGCGCGTGATCTCTATGAGGTAGGAGTCAAGGTCGCCCTTGTTCCATTCGGCAAAGGTCTGATGCATCTCCTCATTGCTCATGCCGAGGATGTCTTTCATGATCTGGTAGCACTCGCAGATAAGCTGGATGTCGCCGTACTCGATGCCGTTGTGGACCATCTTGACGAAATGTCCGGCGCCGCCTTCGCCCACCCAGTCGCAGCAGGGAGAACCGTCAGCGACCTTGGCACAGATGCCCTGGAAGATGGGCTTGACATACGGCCAGGCGGCCGGGGATCCGCCGGGCATCATGGAAGGGCCCTTCAAGGCTCCTTCCTCGCCTCCGGACACACCCGTGCCGATGTACAGGAGGCCCTTGCTCTCCACATACGCGGTACGGCGGGCGGTGTCGGGGAAATGCGTGTTGCCGCCGTCGATGATGATGTCGCCGGGCGAAAGCACAGGGATAAGCTTGTCGATGAAGGCATCGACGGCGGCCCCGGCCTTGACCATCAGGAAGACCTTGCGCGGCACCTTGAGCGAAGCCACGAAATCCTCGAGGGAATGGGCTCCGTAGATGTTCAGGCCCTTGCCGCGACCCTCCATGAACTTGTCGACCTTCTCTACGGTGCGGTTGAACACGCTGACGCGGAAGCCCTTGCTCTCCATGTTCAGCACGAGGTTCTCGCCCATCACGGCGAGACCGATCAGTCCGATATCGGATAACTCTTTCATATAGCAAGATTTACTTTGAATCCTAACATTTCCAGGCGGAACGCGATGTCCGGGGTGCCGTGCAGGAGCGTCAGCGTGAACGCGGACGGCTCCCTGCGCACCCAGTAGTCACCGCGCAGACGCTCGAAGGAGCCGGGCGCAGCGCGCAGTGCGTCGCTGTCGCGGCGCACGTCGTAAGTGTGCAGGACGGCCTCGGAGAGGACCTCCTGCGCGGTCTTGCCTGCGGCGTCGACCGTGAACTCCAGCGCCTGCTCCGGCGCGGGAATGCCCGAAGCGGTCCAGTCCGCGAGGGGCAGCCCGAGCTGCGAGGCTAAGTAGCGGACGCTCATCGTCGTGCCGTTGGCCTTCCCGTCGGCGCTATAGCCGGCAATATGCGGCGTAGCAATATCCAGCAGGTCAATGAGTTCCCTGTCAAGCTCCGGCTCGCCCTCCCAGACGTCGAGCACGGCGGCTTTCAAAGCCCGGCGCCGGAGTGCATCCTTCAAGGCGGTATTGTCCACGACGGGGCCGCGGGAGGAGTTGACGAGTATCTGCGAAGGGCGCATGCGCGCCAGGCGGGCGGCGTCGAACAGATGCCATGTGGCATCCTCGCCGCCACGCGTCAGCGGTACATGCACCGTGACGATGTCACTTTCGGCGAGGAGCGTGTCGAGGTCGGTAAAAGCCTCAGAGCCTTCGGCGCGGGCGCGGGGCGGGTCGTTGAGCAGGACCCGCATGCCGTATGCACGGCCGACTTCGGCGACCTTGGAGCCGACATTGCCGACGCCCACGACGCCGAGCGTGAGGGTGTCGAGCTTCAGGCCGTGGCGCTGCGCCAATACGGCCAGCACAGACGAGATGTACTGCTTGACGGACCATGAATTGCAACCGGGGGCATTGCTCCACGCAATCCCGTGGGCCTCGCACCATGTTGTGTCGATATGATCAAAACCGATCGTAGCCGTGGCTATGGCCCGGACACGGGACCCTTCCAGCAGGGAGGCGTCGCAGCGCGTGCGAGTGCGTGTCACGACAGCATCGGCATCCTTCACCACCTCCGGAGTCGTTTCCGCTCCGGGCAGATACACCACCTCCGCGTAGGGCTCCAGGGCCCCGCGCAGGAACGGTATCTTGTTGTCGCAGACTATCTTCATGGCTCAGTCCTTGAACCTGTCCGGATGGGCCCACAGGCCCAGTGCCGGGTTGGATATATAATAAACTTCCTCTCCCCCGACGGTATTCCAGCCGTCCCTGAGGGAAGGAACATCGTATCTTTCCATCATTTCGCCGAGAGGCGCATAGTCGAATCCCACGCCTTCGATCTCCTCGCGTGTCATGCCCTCGCCGGGGCAATAGGTGATGCGGAAACGGCCTTCAGACGAGCCGTGAATAAGGTGTGCCGGCGCGCTAAGGTTGTCCTGCAGCTCGCGGTTCTCCCGCGTCGCCTCCAGCGTGTGGGGCGTGCCCTTGTAGCCATAGCGGCGGATCAGCGCGTCGATGGCCGGGTCCTCGCCGAACTCCCTGAGTCCGGGGGCGAGGACTATCAGCTCCGCGCCGTCCGCAAGGGCCATGCGGGTGCGGTAGATGGCTTTGTTGCCAAGCCAGGTGCTCTTGAATTCGTCGGGGTCCAGCCAGACGATGCATTTCTGCAGCGGTCTGTCCACCATGATGAAATTGGTCTCGAGCGAAAGCTCCGCCGCCTGGCGGAAACACTCGAAGTCGTCTCCGACGAAAAGCCCCTTCATGACCATCCCGCCGGTCTCCGCATCCTTGGCCATGACAGTAAGGACATAGACTATGGGCAGTTGCGGGATGAAATGCGTACGGGCGTACTCCATCACGTCGCGCACCGGGCTCTTGGCCCGGCCCATGATGCGCTCCATACCGTAGGTGGCGCCGAGATAATGGCTCCTGTTGATACCGGCGCTGCCGCCGACGCCTACGAAGATGTTCTTGGTATAATTGGCCATGCCGATGACCTCGTGCGGAACTACCTGTCCGATGGACAGGATGAGGTCGACCGAAGGGTCGAGAAGGAGTTTGTTCACCTGGGCGGGCCAGGCATAGTCCACCCGGCCTTCGGAGACTTCGCGGACATACTCGGCGGGGACCTCCCCCACCGTCACGACGTCATTGCGCCAGTCGTGGACGCGGAACCTGTCCCGCGGCACACGGCCGAACATAGCGGAAATCTGTCCGTCCGTCATGGGAGAATGCGTACCCAGTGCCGGCATCACGTCGGTCAGGGCATCGCCATAAAAGTCGTAAGCCATCTCCGTGAGCGGACCGGCGTACGAGTTGAAACGGGTGAAATCCGGAGGTATGGCCAGGACGCGCTTCTTGGGTCCCAAGGCGCGGAAAACGCCGCAGAGGGCCTCACGGGCCTCCTCCGGCGTAATGCTTCCCTGCCTGGATCCTCGCGCGTAATAAAGCATGGGATTATCTCTTTACGCGGGCATTGCCCTTCCATGCGCTCCAGACCTGCTCCTCATCGGCGGGCTGGACGTAATCGGTCATGAAAGTCGTGGCGAGAGCGCCCGTGGCCCAGCCGAACTGTATCCATTTTTCGCTCTCCCAACCGCGCAGTATGCCGTAAAGAAGGCCTCCCACGAAGCCGTCACCGCCTCCGATGCGGTCCAGCACATGTATCTCACGGGGCTCTACCACATGCCACTCGTCGCCGGCGAGCATGATGGCTCCCCAGTTGTGGCTGTTGGTGTTGTTGACCTGCCTGAGCGTGGTGGCAAACACCTGTGCTCCGGGGTACTGTGAACGCACACGGCCGATCATTTCCTTGAATCCGCCGATCTTGGCCGCGATGTCCTTGCCGCCGGCCTCCGGGCCTTCGATGCCCAGGCAAAGCTGGAAATCCTCCTCGTTGCCGATGAGGATGTCGGCCACAGAACATATCTCAGCGAAAATGTCATGCAGCTCCTGCTCCCTCCCCGCCCAGAAGGAGGCGCGGAAGTTGAGGTCGAAGCTGATGCGCGTGCCGTAACGCTTGGCTGCGCGGGCAATCTCAAGGCAGAAACGCCCCGTCTCGGGGCTGAGAGCAGCGATGAGGCCGGAGAGATGCACGATCTGCACGCCCTCCTCGCCGAAGATGCGGTCAAGGTCGAAATCCTTGACATTCAGCGTACGGCCGACCTCGCCGGCGCGGTCGTTCCAGACGCGCGGTCCGCGCACTCCGTAGCCGCTGTCGGCGATGTTGATCTGGTGCCGGTAGCCCCAGGGGCCTCCCTGGGGCACTTCCGGTCCTTCGAAGTCCATCCCGCGGGAACGGAGGTTGGACTTGATGAACGCTGCAAACGGACTGTCCTTGACGAAGGTCGTAAGGACCTTGACAGGGAGACCGAGATACGACGAGATGCTCGCGACGTTGGTCTCTGCGCTGGTGGCGTAGAGATGGAGGACGTCGCTGCACTGTACCGGCTGTCCGTTCTCGGGGGTGACACGGAGGCCCATGCTGGTCGGGACGAGAAGGGCGTACCTGCACCCCTGCTTGAGTTTGAGTTCCATTATATGTTGTGTTGTGTTAAGGTTATCTTGACACCCTGCCGGAGCCGTCTCCCTTCATCAGGTTCTCCACTTCGGCCACCGTGACCTGGTTGAAGTCCCCGAATATGGTATGCTTGAGACAGGAAGCCGCAACGGCGAAGTTGAGCGCGCGCTGGTCGTCGCCCTTGAAATTCAGGAGTCCGTAAATTAGGCCGCCCATGAAGGAGTCTCCGCCGCCGACACGGTCCACGATGTGGGTGATATCGTAACGCGGGGACTCGTACAGTTTGCTGCCGTCAAACAGCACGCCCCCCCAGGTATTGTGGTTGGCATTGATGGAGCCGCGGAGCGTGATGATGACCTTCTTAGCACGCGGGAAGCGGGCCATCAGCTGCTCGGCAACACTGCGGAAGCGGCCCTGGTCGATGGAGCCTGCTGTGGAGGTGACGTCGAAGCCCTCGGGCTTGATGCCGAACACCTTGTCGGCATCCTCCTCGTTGCCGAGGATGATGTCGCAGCCCTCAACGAGGGCGGGCATCACCTCGGAAGCCTTCTTGCCGTATTTCCAGAGGTTCTTGCGGTAATTGAGGTCGCAACTGACGGTCAGGCCGAGACGGTTCGCGGCGCGGACCGCCTCAAGGCAGACGTCCGCTGCGCCCTGGCTGAGAGCCGGCGTGATACCGGTCCAGTGGAACCACTCCGCCCCTTCCAAGACCTTGTCCCAGTCTACCATGCCCGGCTCGATGGTGGCGATGGACGAGCCGGCACGGTCGTAGACGACCTTGCTCGGCCGCGCCACGGCGCCGGTCTCGAGGAAATAGATCCCCAGACGGTCGCCGCCTGTGATGCAGCTGCCGGTATCGACCCCGTACGAACGGAGGTCGCGGATGCAGCTGCGGGCTATGTCGTTGTCAGGGAAGCGGGTGACGAACCCGACATCCACGCCGTAATTGGCAAGGGAGACGGCTACATTGGCCTCTCCTCCGCCGAATGTGGCGTCAAACTGCCTGGCCTGCGAGAACCTCAGATACCCCGGAGTGGAGAGCCTGAGCATGATCTCACCGAAAGTGATTACCTTGGGCATATTGGTCATTTTTGTGTTCCGAAGGCAAATGTAAGTATTTTTTCGTAATTTCCGTGCCCGTTCACGGAAAGTTTGCAAAAAAGCATTATATTTGTTTCGGATTATTCTGAGAGCTATGGACAAGAACGGAAAAGTCACCATCATCGACGTTGCCAGGAAGGCTGGTGTCTCAAAAGGCACGGTGGACCGTGTCGTGCACAACAGGGGCGAAGTGTCCAGGAAGAGCGCGGAGAAAGTCAGGAAGGCTATCGAAGAGCTGCAGTACAGGCCCAACCTTTACGCTTCCGTGCTCGCCACGAGGAAAGCGTACATGATCGCCTGCCTCCTGCCGGCATTCTCCAAGGGAGAGTTCTGGGAGAACATGCATGCGGGATTCCTCCGCGGCGGAGAGTCCGTCGCCACCCTCAACGTTGTCACGCGGGTGTTCCTGTACGACCAGTACGACCCCGAGTCCTTCCATGCCGCGGCGGCGGAAATGCTGGCCTCGGACCCCTCCGGAGTGATCATGCAGCCGCTCTTCAAGAACGAGACGCTCGAGCTTGCGAGGCAGCTCAAGGAACTCGGCATCCCCTATGTCTACGTCGACACCAGGCTCGAGGATCCCGGTTATTTCGCCTATTACGGCATGCCCATGTACAAGAGCGGCCGCCTGTGCGCCCTTATGCTCACCGAAAGGCTTGATCCCGAGGAAGTCAAGGATTTGGTCATCGTCCGCATCACGCGAGACAAGTCACGGCGTTCGGACCCGACGATGGAGCGCCGTTCGGGGTTCAACGATTTCATAGACGAGCATTTCCCGGAGTGCAAGGTGCATCAGGTATTCATAGACCCGAACAGACCGGAGACTATACCCGGCACCCTGGACGCCTTCGAGGCCGAGCATCCTAGCATGAAGCTGGTTGTCATGTTCAACTCGCGAATCCACCTCATCACCGACTGGCTGGCGGCTCATCCGGTGGAGGGACGCCGGGTCATCGGTTTCGACAATCTGGAGAAGAACCTCGACGCGGTCCGCAACGACATAGTCTCGATCCTCATCACCGAACATGTCGAAGACCAGACCTTCAAGGCGGTGACTGCCCTGTCGGACTATATACTGATGCACAAGAGCATCCCCATGCGCGACAACTACATGCACATGGACATTCTCACGAAATACAATCTGGAGTACTATTGATCCCCTCCCAAGAGGGTCAGCGGACATCAAAAGACGCCGTGGCACGTACGGGCTCTCCTGCTGAGGACAAGCCCTCCACTACTACGCGGAATCGGCCCTTGTAGGCGGGCAGGACACAGTCCATGCTGACCGATCCGCCGGCTTCCGCACTCACCATGGGCTCCCACAGCACGGTCTGGCGATAGTCGGGATAGTCCTTGCCGACACCCTTGCAGGTATAAGCGGCCGGATATGCGGCTCCCTGGAAATCAATGATTCGGACATTGTCCGGGAAGGTCACCGACGGAAGGTTCTGCTTGTAAGTCACGAAGTTGGCTACTCCGCTGTAACCTCGTGTCCCGATGAAATAGGTATACGGATAGATATTGACCGTCTCCACGAGGAGAGGGTCGTACCTGTAAATGGTCTCGTGGTCGAATACCGGCACACCGTCCACCATCATAAGTGATGATCCGCGGGCGAAATACATGGTTCGCCAGGAGTCCTGAAGGCGGACCTGAAGGTCGCGGCGGCCCTGCGCATCCCTGCGGGCGCGCAGTTCGGTGATGAATTCCGTGATGCATTCCTCCATCAAGGGAAGCCTGGTGTAGTCGTCAAGCACGTAAGTGATGCCCTCGCCTCCGAAAAGTAGGTTATCGCGCACCGGCAGGTACTCGAAGAGAGTGTCGGCATCGAACATCTTCTCGATCTGCATGGCGATGCTCCGCTCCCTCAGGCGGCCGGCCATGGACTGGCTCAGGCGCAGTTTCGGAACATCACTTACCGTAACGTCCACGAACGGGCTTTCAATCTCCAGATGGGCCCTGGAGGTACTTTCAAGGCCCTCGATCTGGCAGACAAGGTCTTTCTGCCCGTAAAAACTGTTGGTAAAGAATGTAGCCGAACCGTCACTGGCAACTTGGCAGGAATATGTATCCGAGCGGTCCCCGGGAACGGAGATGAAGGCGAACTTCCCTTCAAGTCCGGACAATTCCGCAGGATCCACTCCGGCTACATGACCGTACACGATCTCCCCATCATACTCCGGGATGCGACGGTCGGTGAAGCTAAGTTTCGAAACGTCAGCCCTCGTGACGAAAGAACGGATGTCCGAGGCTTCAGGCAGGATGAAACCGTCATCGTGATAGACGGAGACACTCAAGGTGGCGTCCCGGCCGAAGCCGGAGATGCGCAGCGGGACGACGCCACCTTCGGGGGCTCCCGCTGCGATGCGCAGGGCTGAGGCCGGCTCTGCCGGCGCGCCCGGCAGTTCATCCACGATTTCCACTCCTTCCGCCACACGGTCAGCAGTGAACGTGTTGAAAACCGACACGAGTTTCGAACCGGCGAGATAGTCGAATCCGTCCTCGTTGACATTCTGGGCGGTATATGCGAACAGGCGGTAATTGCCGGTGGGGGCGTTGGCCGGAATCTCAACGAAACCGGCACCGCGACCGCCCCGAAGGGCGATCTTTGCCGTCTGGAGCAGCCCGTCGACAGACCGCAGTTCCACATAGGCAATGCTGCTGAAGCCGGAAAGCCCGCCTGTAGCAGCATCTACGCAGAAAGCTGAGCACCAGATGCGGTCGCCAGCCACATAACAGTCCCTATCCGTAGACAGGTAGGTACGTTCCACCAGATGGTTCGCGCCGAAAGCCGAAAGCATCAGGGTGCAAAGGATGATTATGGAGAAAAACAGCTTTTTCATAATGAATCCTCCCGCTAAAAATGTTTGTTTGGCCAGAAATCCGGGCGGTTCTTGGTCCCGCCCTGGAGACGGCAGTCCACGCAACGTTTGGGAGCCCAATAGAATACCGACCCCTCACCCTTGCTGACCGGCAGGTATTGCTTGTACATATAATACCTGCGCCATTCGTCCGTCGGTACTTCTATCATCCAGTCCTCTTCCGGTATATATATTTTCTTGATATAGTATCCGGTTTCATTGTTGTCCACGAAAATACGCTTCTCCGCGACCGTGGATACATTGACAAAGCCGAGGACTATCTCGTCAGGATCGGAGAGATTGTATATGTTGCCGCGCATCTCACTCGGGATCGGAGAGAACAGGTCTCCCAGATTCTCGGAGTTGGTCCTGACGTTCTTCCAGTAATCATAGCAGTCTTCAGTTGTGGATTCGACCCTTACGTTCATCGAATAGAGCGAGGACATCCTCTGGGTCTGGGCCGCGACGCGATAGAAGTTCTTCTCCTGGACCTTGTCCGACTCAAGGTCCCTGGTCGTTGTGAAATACAGGCCAGTGGACTGCTGGTTCACCCAGCAGTAATGCGTTCCCTCCCTATCACCATACTTTATCATCCTGCCGTTGTCATCCGGGTCGTTAGTATTGATGTCATACCAGTACGTGGCATTATAAAGGGACTCATACTCCCAATCCTCGTCGAAAAACCAGCGGAAATACTGTTCACCGTCGTCGCTGTGGAGCGTAATGTTGAAACGGACCTGGTTGGTCGGTGCATAGAGTTCATGGGTTATCTCGTCCACCACCGGGGCACGACGGGCCTCCGCCCACTCGGAGGCGTATTCCCTTCCGTCGTCAAGGACGACATACAGCCGGAAGCGGGAAGAAGGATCGGCGAGGTTGAGACTGATGAGATACAAATTGGAATCTACTCTCTTTCCAATATACATGTTTCCCTTTTCATCCTCGGCCCGAACTTCCGCCTTGACATCCCATTCGGCTACATCTTCGTCGAGATAAGACATATAGCCCAGCCTGATGTAGCTGTACGAACCGATCAGGAGGTCGCCCTCGATGACCAGGTTGCGGCCGGCGGACTTGTCCAGTTCGGGCTCGAAAGGGTACACGCACGACGACACCGCCGCCGTGACCATCAATATCATTATATGGATCAGAATATTTCTCATCAGAACTTCAGGTTAAGGTTGGCGTAAGGCACTGGTACGGAGAAGACTGATATCATGTGACCTGCCACCTTGGAGCCTCCTGACGTGTTGTAAAACACGGAATAGGCATTCTTGCGGCCGGTCACGTTGTAAACTCCAAAGGTAACCGACATATGGGTCAACTTCTTGAGATAGTGGCCCGGCTCGATGTTCATCGCCAGGTCCAAGCGGAAGTAGTCCGGAATGCGGTAGCCATTCCTGTCGGAATATGCCAGACGCACACCTCCTCCGTAGATATACTTGCCGACAGGAATAGTGACTGGACGGCCGGTAGAGTAATCCACGTTGGCGGAAAGGCTGTAACGGTGGGTG
>JBGUGW010000177.1:0-6015 GCA_045111695.1 Candidatus Cryptobacteroides sp.
GTGACCACCCTCCTCACCGGTCTCGTGCTGTTCTTCTTCGGTTCCGGTCCTATCAAGGGCTTCGCCACCACGCTCATCATCGGTATCGTCACCTCCGTGCTCACCTCCATCTTCATCACCCGTCTCATCATTGACGACAGGCTGAAGAAGGGCAAGAACATCACCTTCGACAACAAGTTCTCCAGGAACTTCCTGAAGAATACCCATATCGACTTCCTCGGCAAGCGCAAGTATTCCTACATCATCTCCGGTGCCCTCATCCTGATCGCTCTCCTGAGCATCTTCGTCAAGGGCTTTACCTATGGTGTCGACTTCACCGGCGGCCGTACCTATGTCGTCCGCTTCGACCAGCCTGTCACCGCTGAGGATGTCCGCTCCGCTACCGAGAGCGTGTTCAACGCGGCCGACCCTGAGTCCTCTGTTGAGGTCAAGCAGTTCGGTGGTGAGTCCCAGATGAAGATCACGACCTCCTACAAGGTCGATGACGAGAGCTCCACCGTTGACGCCGAGATCGAGCGCATGATCTTCGACGGCCTCAAGGGCATGTTCTCCGAGAACATCACCTTCGAGGACTTCGTGGATACCGCCAACAACCCGAACGGTATCATATCGTCCGACAAGGTAGGTGCCTCGATCGCCAGCGACATCAAGCGTTCCGCAGTCATCTCCGTGATCCTCGCCCTCCTCATCATCTTCGCCTACATCGCATGGCGTTTCAAGGGATGGACCTGGGGTCTCGGTGGTGTGGTCTCGCTTGCGCATACCGCCATCATCATCATCGGCTTCTTCTCCCTGTTCACGGGCATCCTGCCGTTCAACCTTGACGTCGACCAGACGTTCATCGCGGCCATCCTGACGATCATCGGATACGCCATCAACGATAACGTGGTTATCTTCGACCGTATCCGTGAGAACCTCGGCCTGCATCCGAACTCCAACTTCAAGGATACCGTCAACAGCTCGCTGAACGCAACCCTCACCCGTACGGTGAACACCTCCGTGTCAACCCTCCTCCCTATGCTCGCCATCGCGTTCTTCGGAGGTGAGTCCATCAGGGGTCTCTCCGTCGCCCTCTGCCTCGGTGTCCTTATCGGTACCTACGCTTCCCTCATGATCGGTACCCCGGTCATGTACGATGCTACCCTCCGCAAGGCCAAGAAGGTGGAAGCCGCCAAGAAATCTTCCAAGAAATAATCTTCGGAAAAGATATTGACAAAATGCAGCCGGCCCTTTCAAAAGGCCGGCTGTTTTTTTATCTTTGTTACTCAAACCTCCACCTATGCCTTTTGTCCATCTTCACGTCCATACGCAGTACTCCATCCTTGACGGATTCTCCGACATGGGCAAGCTTTTCAAGCGCGCCGCCGAGCTCGGAATGCCCGCCCTCGCCATCACCGACCACGGCAACATGTACGGGGTCAAGGAGTTCTTCAAGATGGCCGGAAAGCACAAGAATGACGACGGCAGCTACAAGGTAAAGCCCATCGTGGGCTGTGAGGTTTATGTCACGAGGCATTACGACCACAAGCTCAAGGATTCCGCCCACAGGGCGTATTACCACCTCATCCTTCTGGCCAAGAATCCCACCGGATATCGTAACCTTTCCAAGATCGTATCGATAGGCCATATCGAGGGCAAGTATTACGACAAGCCCCGCGTCACCCATGAGATCATAGAGAAGTACCACGACGGCCTCATCTGCTGCTCGGCCTGCCTGGCGGGCGAGATCCCGCGCGCGCTGGTCGCGGGCGACTGGGACGGAGCCTGCAAGGCCGTGGAGTGGCACAAAGCCGTCTTCGGGGACGACTATTACCTCGAGGTGCAGCTGCACAAGACCGAAGTTCCCGGCCTCTCGCTGGAGGTCTATGAGCATCAGCTGGTGGCCAATGAAGGCATATACAGGCTTGCCGAAAAGTACGGCGTCAAGGTCGTTGCGACCAACGACGCCCACTTCGTGCGCAAGGAGGACGGTCCGGCCCACGACCGGCTCATCTGCCTGACCACCAACGCCCTGGTGGACGACCCTAACCGCATGCGCTACACTCAGCAGGAATATCTCAAGAGCGAGGAGGAGATGGCAGCCCTGTTCCCGGACCATCCCGAGGTGCTTGCCAACACCCTCGAGGTTGCGGACAAGGTCGAGGTCTATTCCATCGACCGTGACCACGTGCTGCCCAAGTTCAAGATCGATCCCGCCTTCCTGGCTGACCTGGATACCTATCTGGAGAAATACAAGGACGTCATCGACGCCGGCCGTTGCGACAAGAAGGGTAAGGACCGCGACGCGGATTTCTGCGCATCGGTGGCTTACCTGTGCCACCTCTGCTACAAGGGTGCGCACGAGCGTTACGGCGAGACGCTCACCGACGAGCAGACGGAGCGTCTTGACTTCGAGCTCAAGACCATCTGCCGCATGGGCTTCCCGGACTACTTCCTGATAGTGCAGGACTATATCGCCGCCTCGCGCGCGATGGGGTCCCTCGTGGGCCCCGGGCGCGGCTCCGCGGCGGGTTCCGTAGTCGCCTACTGCCTGAGGATCACCAACCTCGACCCTATCAAGTACAACCTCCTGTTCGAGCGTTTCCTCAACCCCGACCGAATCTCCATGCCTGATATCGACGTGGACTTCGAGGACCTCACCAAGGCACACGAGTACGTCGAGAAGACCTACGGCGCCGACCATGTCTCGCGCGTGATCACTTTCGGCACGATGGCCGCCAAGAGTGCCATCAAGGACGTCGCCCGTATCAGCAACGTCTCCATCGACGAGTCCAACCGTCTTGCTAAGATGGTCCCCGACCGCCTGAGCGAGAGGGTGGAGAAGGAGTATCCCTTCAATCCCAAGTTCGATATGCTCAAGACCGGCTTCAAGAGGTTCGAGAAGGAGGTTGAGGTGGATGACCCGGACAATCCCGGGCAGAAGAAGAAGGAGATGCGCACCTTCCAGAAAGGTATGGAGGAGGTCGATGTCAAGATCAACCTCGAGAACTGCTTCCGGCTGGTGCCGGAGTTCAAGGCCGAGCTTCAGAACGGCCCTGAGATCAACCGCGAGGTATTGGAGTTTGCCCGCCAGATGGAAGGATGCATACGTCAGACCGGCCAGCACGCCTGCGCCACCATCATCGGCCCGGCCAACCTCACCGACTACATCCCCATCTGCCTTTCCAAGGACAAGGAGACCGGCCTGGATGTCTGGACCTCCCAGTACGACGGGCATTACATCGAGGATGTAGGCATGCTCAAGATGGACTTCCTGGGGCTCAACACACTCTCCATCATCCACACCTGCCTGGACAACATCAAGATGCGTCACGGCATCGACATCGACATAGAGGCCATCCCCATCGACGACAAGCCCACATATGAACTCTACGGCCGCGGTGATACGATGAGCGTGTTCCAGTTCGAATCCGAAGGAATGAAGACCTGGCTCCAGCGCCTGCATCCCGAACGTTTCGAGGACCTCATCGCTATGAACGCCCTCTACCGTCCTGGTCCGATGGATTACATCCCCGACTTCGTCGAGCGCAAGCTCGGCCTCAAGCCCATCGAGTACGACCTCCCGGAGATGGAGGAATACCTCGCCGAGACCTACGGCGTCACCGTGTACCAGGAGCAGGTGATGCTCCTCTCGCGCAAGCTCGCATCCTTCACCAAGGGCGAGGCCGACAAGCTCCGCAAGGCCATGGGCAAGAAGCAGATAGCCGTGATGATGGAGCTCAAGGACAAGTTCATGAAACAGGGCGTGGCCAACGGACATCCCGAAAAGACCCTCGACAAGATATGGAAGGACTGGGAGAAGTTCGCCCAGTACGCTTTCAACAAGTCCCACGCTACATGCTACGCCTGGGTGAGCTACCAGACAGGCTGGCTCAAATGCCACTATCCCGCCGAATTTCAGGCCGCCAACCTCTCCTGCAACCTCTCCAAGGGTGATGAGATCAAGAAGATCATGGCGGACTGCAAGGCCCACAGGCTTCAGGTGTTGAATCCTGATGTCAACGAGAGCTCGGCGCACTTCACCGTCAACAAGGCCGGTGCCATCCGCTTCGGCCTCGGAGGCATCAAGGGCTTCGGCTCCAATATCGTCGACATGATCATCAAGGAGAGGGAGGAGAACGGTCTATTCGAAGACGTGTACGATTTCATGGAGCGCATGGGCGGCATCATCAACCGCCGCTCGCTCGAGTCGCTCGTGTATGCGGGCGCTTTCGACTCCTTCGGCTGCAAGCGCACGCAGTTCTTCCTGCCCGGCGCGAGCGGAGACCTCTTCATCGACGAGCTCGCCCGCTATGCGGACAACTACCGCAATGACACCGTGGACAGCGCGTTCTCGCTTTTCGGCGACGCCGAGGAGATGAAGCCCAAACGTCCGGCGATGCCCGCCCCTCCCGCGGAGGAGGATATCCTGGCCCTGCTCCAGCAGGAGAAGGAGCTCGTCACAATGTACATCTCCGCGCATCCTCTTGACCGCTACGCCTTCGAGATCGAGAATTTCACGACCTGCGGCGTCGGCGACGTACAGGCCAAGATTGAGGAGTGCGAGCAGGGGCACAAAAATGCTACAGTCAGTTTCGCCGGTTTCATCACGGATGTCAAGAGGAGCGTCACGCGCAACGGCTCGCCTTCACTCCGTGCCACGATAGAGGACTTCGGAGGATCGTTCGAACTTGCCCTGTTCGGCAAGGACTGCGAGGCGTGGCTGCCCCTGTTGGGCCTTCATTCAGAGGTATTCGTCGAAGGAGATATAAAGGAAAAGTACTATCTGAAGCCTGAGGAAAGGGCCCAGGGCAAGACCGCCCCTTACGGGTTCAAGGTCAAGAAGGTCAGTTTGTTAGGCAATGTCACGGAGTCCATGCTCAAGTCCTTTGCCATCAACCTGACTACCGACCAGCTCAACGAATCCCTGCGCAGGGACCTCGTGAAACTGCTGAAGGCCAACAAGGGTTCGGTAGAGCTTGGCATGTACCTCCACGACCCCAAGACCAAGTACAATGTCGAGTTCAAGTCCCGCAAGTTCCAGGTGGCCGTGACCAACGACCTCATCTACGGCCTCCGCAACCTCGGCATCTCCTATACCGTCAACAGGAAGAACTGATAACACTAAAATCATAAGGAAATGAAACTGACCAGGATTATGATTGTTGCCGCATGCGTCATTGCGGCATTCTCCTGCACCTCCAAGGCCCAGGAAGCATCCGAGCCTTCGGCTCTCGACGTCATAATGAGCCGCAAGAGCGTGCGCACCTATACTGACCAGGCTCTCACCGACGCCCAGATCGAGACCCTGCTCAGGGCCGCCATGGCGGCTCCGACCGGAATGAACGTACAGCCGTGGCGTTTCGTCGTGGTGAGGGACCAGGCGGTCAAGGACGCTCTGGCAGGCCCGCGCGGCGGCATGGTCGCGCAGGCTCCCTGCGTGATCGTCGTGTGCGGCGAGACCACCATGTCGCGCCCTCCTTTCGGCCAGCAGGGCGGTGAGGCGCAGGCAATGGAGAACCCTCTATGGGTGTCTGACTGCGGAGCCGCTACGGAGAATCTCCTGCTTGCCGCAGAGGCTATGGGCCTCGGTGCGGTATGGACCGGATGCTATCCGCTCCCCGACAGGATGCCGATGGTTAAGGAAGTCCTGAACCTTCCTGATAACGTCACACCTTTTGCGGTGGTTCCGATTGGATATCCCGCCGGTGACGACCAGCCCAAGGATAAGTGGAAGCCGGAGAACATCCACTACGACCGCTGGTAATCTATTTATGCTTCCGTCCCAGCTGGAAGCGGTACGGCTTGTCGAAGTTGCGCCGCAGATAGTAGGTGACGGAGCCTCCCTCAAGGTCCATCAACATCGTCCACTGGGTCCCGCCGAAGCCTGAAGATGGGGCCTGGGAAACCGTCTGCATGGCTTCACACAGGTCGTTTTCGTCGAAGACTCCGAAATTTTCCACATAGCGGTCCTCGAGAATGTCATACCGATGGTCTTCGGGATGGAGGCCGACGAGGTACTTGGCGTCCGAGAGG
>JBGUGW010000178.1:0-2360 GCA_045111695.1 Candidatus Cryptobacteroides sp.
CTTTCCCTTGAGGTCCATGTCAGAAGAGTTTCTTGTATAGCTGGTCGTCGAGCTGCCAGCGGCCCTGGGCCTTGAGCACCATCTCAACGGCGTTGCGGACGCATCCGTGACCGCCGTTGTACTCCGAGACATAATCCGCGGCCTGGCGGACTTCCTCCACGGCGTCAGCCGGCGCGACGCCTATACCACATGCTTTCATGACGGGGATATCGGGCAGGTCGTCGCCGAAGAACATGACTTCTTCCGCTTTGAGCGAATGCTTCTCACAGAAGCGTTTGAAGTCATCGACTTTAATCCTTGAATGAAGATAGATATCGTCCGGGTCGACGCCGCAGACACTAAAGCGCTTGACGATGCTGTCGGAGCTTCCTCCGGTGATGATGCCCGTATGGAGGCCGTTCATCTTGGCCATGCGCACGCCGAACGAATCCTTGGCGTCGAAGACGCGAAGGAGGTCGCCGTCAGGCATGGCGAGGATGCCGCCGTCGGTCATGACGCCGTCGATGTCGAAGGCAATGGCCTTGATCTGGCGCAGTCTGTTCTCTGTAAGCTGCATGGCGCCTAGGATTTGGCGCCGTTGCCGTTCATGAAGTCGCCGAGGTTGAAAGTGCCCTTAGGCTGCTGCTCCTTGAAGGTGATGGGGCCGAACTGCGACTCATACTTGTTGATGTTGTCGGCAAGCGCGTTGAGAAGCCGCTTGGCATGCTCGGGATTCATCACGATGCGGTTGGAGATCTCGGGCTTCTGGAGGCCCGGAAGCATGGTGGCGAAATCGATGATGAACTCGCTGGGGGAGTGCGAGATGATAGCGAGGTTGGAGTATGAGCCCTTGGCTACCTCGGGCTTGAGGTCAAGGCTGAGCTGTTTCTTTTCGTTGTTGTCCATGATATACGGTATCGTTTTCTGCAAAAATACTGAAAAAAAGAGTATATTTGTACGATAATGCGATTATAACAACACTAATTATACAAAATGGAATTATCGGCTAAATACATTGCCTCCGAAGTGGAGGACAAGTGGTACGCCTACTGGCTGGAGCATAAATGCTTCCATTCCGAACCCGACGACAGGGAGCCTTATACCATCGTGATCCCTCCGCCGAACGTCACCGGCATCCTGCACATGGGACATGTGCTCAACAATACACTCAACGACGTGCTCATCCGCAAGGCCCGCATGGACGGCAGGAACGCCTGCTGGGTCCCCGGTACCGACCACGCTTCCATCGCCACCGAGAACAAGGTTGTGGCCAAGCTCAAGGGCATGGGCATCGCCAAGGAGTCCCTCACCCGAGAGGAGTTCCTCAAGTATGCCTGGGAGTGGAAGGAAGAGCACGGAGGCATCATACTCAAGCAGTTGCGCAAGCTCGGCGCTTCCTGCGACTGGGACCGCACCCGCTTCACCATGGAGCCGGAGCTCTCCGAGGCCGTCATCAATACCTTCGTGTATTTTTACAAGAAGGGATGGATCTACAGGGGAGTGCGAATGGTCAACTGGGATCCGGAGGGCCACACCGCCGTCAGTGACGACGAGGTCATACACAAGGACACCCAGAGCCATTTCTACCACATGCGCTACTTCATCTCCGACGGTCACGGCAATCCTACTGACAAGTACATCGTGGTGGCCACGACCCGTCCGGAGACCATCATGGCCGATGCCGCCATCTGTGTCAACCCCAATGACGAGCGCCACTTCTGGATGAAGGGCAAGAAAGTCCTTATCCCGCTCATCAACAAGGAGATACCCATCATCGAGGACGATTATGTCGAGATGGATTTCGGTACCGGCTGCCTCAAGGTCACTCCTGCACACGACGCGCACGACTATGAGATCGGCCTTCGTCACAACCTCCCAATCATCGACATCATCGACGACCGCGGACGTCTGACCGAAGACGCCCAGATCCTGGTAGGCGAGGACCGCTTCGATGCCCGCAAGAAGATCGTCAAGATGCTCCAGGAGGCCGGCAATATCGAGAAGATAGAGGACTATACTTCGCCGGTCGGATACAGCGAGCGCACCAATGCCGTCATCGAGCCGCGCCTGAGCGCGCAGTGGTTCCTCAAGATGGGCGAGCTGGCGCCGCGCGCCCTTGCTTCCGTCGAGGACGGTTTCATCAAGTTCATCCCGGACAAGTACCGCAATACCTACCGTCATTGGATGGAGAACGCACGCGACTGGTGCATCAGCCGCCAGCTGTGGTGGGGTCAGAGGATTCCCGCATATTATCTTCCTGACGGGCAGATAGTTGTCGAGAATAGCTTCGAGTAAGCCTTCAAGGCTGCCCATGCTATCGATCCTTCCATCAAGCCCGAGGATCTCAAGCAGGATGAGGACGTTCTGGACACCTGGTTCTC
>JBGUGW010000179.1:0-21306 GCA_045111695.1 Candidatus Cryptobacteroides sp.
GGCCGTCATGCTGGCCGTCCTGCTGCCTTCGGGTTGCAGGGAGACGACCGAAACAGGCCGCCGTACGGTCCCGTATGTCCAGCATATCCTTTCGTCCCGCGGCTACGAGTGGTCGCTCCTATCGGGCTTCGATCCCGCTGACCCCAAGGGCACCATCGCCCTTGTCGGGCCCGAGGCGCGGAACCGCGCCCTCGCGGAGCGTTTCCTGAACGGGGACGATTTCGACAATATCCGCGGAAGTTACGCCCATGACGAGCTCCAGGACTTTGCCGGAGAGCGCATAGACATCCTTTCGGACAGGGCCAATACCCCGTACGAGTCATTCCTCGGCCCTGGCGAGGACAGCCTCCGAACCATCACTGTCAGGAATTTCATGTTCGCCATAGATACCATGCTCAGCATCGGAGCCTTCGACAACGACAGGCTTGAGCGCAAGGAGAATTCCAAGGTCGTCGTATTCACTTCTCCCATGTCGGCAGCATTCGGGGCCTTCGATATCGACACCCTCATGCGCTCCGTAGGCAAGCAGGTTCCGGTGATCTTCCCGTCCCGCCTCATTCTCGGGCATCAGCTCGACAGGAACATCCCTCACATGCATGTCGCCGTGATCACGGACAGCCTGAGCGCGGAGTCCGGTGTCTATCCTAGCCTTTTCGACGAGCTCGCTGCTGAGCGCGGACTGCTCGGATGCGGCTGCGTGGCGTTTGCATGTGACTCCCTGAGCTATGGAGGCGACCTGCTGGACGCCTACCGCACCGCGGGCGGCAACATGCCGTTGTCAGCGGTCATCGTGGATGATCCTTCGGTGGACATCGACGCGGTGCGCGACTCTTTCGACTGGATCATGCACGTCCAGAGCGAGGCCAACCTCGGCTACCGCCGGCTCATGACAGAAGGATTCATGATCATCGACGCCAGGCGGGAGGTGACAGACGCATGCTACAGGCTGCTGCGTCGCACCAACAATTTCACGCACAACATTTCTTACCCGTACTCGAAGGATTATGTCACCGTCCCAGCTTCGTCCGGCGGCGGATACAACCTCGTGGAGCTGTTCTGACATGTATAGGATCACCATACCGGCCGAAGAGATAGACAGCATGCCCCTGGTATCATTCCCGGGGACCATCACCGTCATCGAGGAGACGGGAGCGGCCTTTGACAAGGCCGTCGCATACCTGCGCAGGCAGAAGATAATAGGGTTCGATACCGAGTCCCGCCCTTCGTTCTCCGCGGACCAGCCCCATTACGGGGTGTCCCTTCTCCAACTCTCCGGCGCCACCAAGGCGTATCTTTTCAGGATTAAGAAATGCGGCATGCCCGCAAGCCTATGCAGGCTGCTGTCCGACCCGCGCATCGTCAAGGTCGGCGCAGCCGTGCATGACGACCTGCGCGGGCTCAAGAGGCTTCACGGCTTTGAGCCGGGTTCCTTCGTCGACCTGCAGAAGATAGGATGGGAGTATGGCATCAGGGACAAGGCCGTAAAGAAGATGGCCGCCAACATCCTGGGTATCAGGATATCCAAGACGCAGCAGCTCTCCAACTGGGAAGCGGAGAGGCTCAGCGAGGCGCAGCAGCGCTATGCTGCCACCGACGCCTGGGTGTGCCGCGAGATGTACCTAAAGCTCCTCCGCTCGGAGAAGCATCCCCTGACTCCTGAACAGCTTCTCCCGAACCCTGTAAAAACCGAATCCAATGATCAAGGTCATACTGAAGAAAGGTAGGGAGGATTCCCTCCTGCGTTTCCATCCCTGGGTGTTTTCCGGCGCCATAGCGCAGGTCGCGGGCCATCCCGCCGAGGGCGACATCGTATCGGTGCACGCCTCGGACGGAGGTTTCCTCGGCTGCGGGCACTACCAGGTGGGCTCCATCGCGGTCCGTATACTCAGCTTCGACCAGTCCGCGCTGGCACCTGATTTCTATGAAGTCATGCTGGGACGGGCCCTTGAGGTCCGGCGCGCCGTCGGCCTGGACGGCGAAGGTGACACACGCACCGCGTGCTACCGCCTCGTCCATGGCGAGGGCGACGGGCTGCCCGGCTTGATCATCGACTATTACGACGGAGTTTGCGTGCTGCAGGCGCATTCCGTAGGCATGTTCCGCGCAAGGCATCAGGTCTGCGAGGCGCTGAAGGCCATTTATGGCGACCGCCTCAAGGCTGTCTATGACAAGAGTTCAGGTACAGCGCCTTACAAGGCCGGTCTCGAGCTCATCGATGGCTATCTCTATCGCTCCGAGGGCTTTTCCGACGACGAGCAGACCGTCCTGGAGAACGGCCACAAGTTTATCGTCAACTGGACCGAAGGGCAGAAGACCGGCTTCTTTCTCGACCAGAGGGAGAACCGCGCGCTCGTCGGGCGCTATTCCGCCGGCCGCAACGTACTGAACCTCTTCTGCTATACGGGAGGCTTCTCCATCTACGCCCTGGCCGCCGGCGCGGTGCATGTCGATTCGGTCGACAGCTCCGCCAAGGCCATGATGATGGTGGACCGCAACGTTGCTCTCAATGGCTTCGACGCCTCGCTTCATACCGGCTATTGCACGGATGCCATCGATTTCCTCAAGAATGTCCCCGAAGGGAAATACGATCTCATGATAGTCGATCCGCCGGCATTTGCCAAGCATCGCGGCGTGCTGAAGAACGCTCTGCGGGCGTATCAGAGGCTCAACGCCGCTGCGATAGCCAAGGTCGCTCCCGGCGGCCTGGTCTTCACCTACAGCTGCTCGCAAGTCGTCGACAAGGAGGCGTTCGCGCTTGCGGTATTCTCCGCTGCGGCCTCTGTCGGCCGTTCCGTCCGCATCCTCGACCGCCTGAACCAACCCGCCGACCACCCCGTGAGCATCTATCATCCGGAAGGGGAGTATCTCAAGGGTCTGCTGCTATACATAGAGTAGTCCCGTCGAGCGGTAACATTTTCTTTTGGATATAAAAAAAGAATCCCTATCTTTGTAGTCCTTTTTGGTGCCTGGGCCGGGAGGTTAGGCACTGGTCTGCAAAACCAGGTAGAGCGGTTCAATTCCGCTAGGCACCTCTGATACGCCTCTGCAACTTTCTGCAGAGGCGTATCTCTTTTTATTTATTTTACGAAAATCGTACATTCTTTTTATGTTTTTCGTAAAATTGGCATTATCTTTGTTTTTCAGAAGCGCTGAACAAACAAGATAATGAAATGAAGAATTCAACTCAAAAGAGCATCAAATGGCTTTCCATCGCTATCCTGGTTTTCGCGACGGTTTACATCGCTTTCATCTATTGCGTCACGATCGATAAGTTATGGATTCAAAAGACCATAGTCTGGAATCAGGACAAGCTTGCGTGGCAGTATTTTATCATTGCCGGCAGGTTTATCGCGTCGACCCTCCTCTATGTCTTCTGCCTGGTCTTCCTGTTACGCACGAACCGCTCCCTGAAGAACGGAGAGATCTTCCCCAAGTCCAACATCGCCCTCATCCGCTGGACCGCACTGGTATCCGCCCTTGCGACATTTGTCCACTCCAACTACGACGACGTGCTTCAGGGAGGTACAAACTCCATACTTGACGGGAACTCCATCTTCTTTCCCTTGATCATCCTCTTCTTCGCCGGACTTTACAAAATGGCCTACCTGGCCGCAAAAGACAGCAACCTCGCGATATGATCACAGTTAACCTTGACAAGATGCTCTGGGAGCGCCACATGAAGCTCTCGGAGCTCTCCGAGAAGATCGGCATCTCGATGACCAACCTTTCCCTGCTCAAGACGGGCAAGGGCCGCGCCATCCGCTTTTCTACGCTCAACAAGCTCTGCAAGGTGCTGGAGTGCGTCCCGGGCGACATCCTTGATTACGAGCCTGACCCGGATGGGGTCGAAATGGAAGATGATATCTATGCGGAATAACGACATGCGGATCAGACTTTCACTTGCGCTTCTGCTCATCTCCGTCTGCGTTTGCGCACAGGAGCGCGTCCCCATAAGCGGACGGATTGTCAATGAAAACGGCGAAGCCGTGGAATATGTCCAGGTGGGCATCCCCAAACTCGGCATCGGCACCGTATCGTCTGTGGACGGCCGCTTTGAGATCGATGTACCGGCCGATACGCTGGAATTCCACCATGTGTCCTATCAGACTGGCTATTATCCGGTTTCGGGGCCGGAAGATGGCGTGGTGATCGTTCTCAAGGATTCCGAGCTGGCTCCGGCAGTATTCATTGGCGGCAATACGAAGGAAAAGTATTTGCTCCGCCCAGGGACAAGGTTCCTGGGAGCCTCAGGCGCTATCGACGCCCGGGACGGCGTCGTCAAGGGCTGGGAATTGGGCTCGGTCGCCACGGCACGGAAACCGTTTCTGGTCAAGGACATCCTGTTCTCAACCCAAAGCAACCACATCCCCGGATGTGTCCTCGCAATCAATATCTACCGCATCGAAGGAGAACCGGAAGAATTCATCAACATCCTGCACAGGCCGATCTATGTCGATGTCGCCTTGTCTGATGGCAGGCAGGATTTCAACATTCAGCCGGAAGAATCCATCCTGCTTGAGCCGGGACGATACTATGTTTCCTTCGAACTGGTCGACTGTGACATGGATGCAATCCGTCAATATCAGGAGACACCTGAATCCGAGCGCAGCGCCACTGACTTGCACTTATACACCCCCATTTACTTCAAGAGCAGCTATTACAGGTCTTTTTCGCTGGGTGAATTCAAGTACGTCCCCGTCAATATCGGCATAGTCGTCAAAGGCTTGGAATATCAATAGGCACATCATACAAGGCCTTTGATTCAGACATTTTCTGGGGATTGGTGCCGGGTACGCCTTGCGGGACACCCATTCCCAGTTCTCTGAACAGCCCCTCCCAATGTTGAGGCATGGTCCCGTCGGGGGCCAGGAAATTCATGGGTTCACTCTCGAAAACAGGGTGTCCTGAGGCATCAAGGTAGCATTTCTGCACCAGTTCGGAGCAGTACATGTCATCATTGTCCGGGAGAAAGCGTAAATCATAAGCCCGGCCGCAGAACTTCCGCGCAGCTTTCACCGCCTCATCTGCATCGGCGCCCTTCACCCTTTTCACGATAAACTCAGGGTAACTCCCGTCGCTCAAGGCGAAATCCGTGAGGAAAGTATCCAGCGGATGCCGGTCAACCCCGCGGGATGTGGTCGCATCAATGACCCATACGCCGCCGTCCGTGACCTCAGCGATAGCTACATGGATGATGTTCAATGCCCCTTCTTTCCCTGTGGCAGAGGAGATGGCTTCGTCCATGGAGCCCGTCTCGGAATCGTAGCCTTCCGGCAGGCCCACGAAGATGAGGTCGCCGTTGCGGAGCTGATGGCTTTCCTGACTGCAGCCGAATGCAAGCAACAGGATGAAAATGGTTAGTATACGTAGTTTCATTTGGGGAGGAGATTCAGTGATGAGAGGATGTTGAGGTGGGTATCGGAAAGGGGAGCGGGGATGCAAGTGCCGTCGCCGGCGTCTGTGCAGGGGACCGAGTGCATCTCGTCCAGGAGTTCCATGACATTGCGGTAGGGGAGAGCCGTGCCGGAATATAGGGCATGGCGCAGCCAGGTGTTGAGGAGGAGGCCGATGTATTGGAGCACCTGCACTCCGAGACTCAGGCCGGTGTGGGAGTATCCCTGCGGGAAATCAAGCAGGGAGCGGAACTGGCGCAGGAACTTCTCCTGGTCGTATTTGAGCCCGTAGATGGATACGGCTTCGAGCGGACCGATGTCAAGCCCGGAGGTGACGTTGGCGTAGAATCCTGATGCCGCACGGGTGTTGAGTATTCTTGCCTTATCTGGAGCGAAGTTCGTAACCGTCTGATTGTCCTTGTTGTAGACAGTGTTGAAGAAATAGTAGTCACGGCGGAGCGCATGCTTATCAGCGATAGTTATGCCGTAGCCGGAGATCTCCTTGAGGGCTTCCTGCTGGGAGGTGATCTCGGCGTCGATCTGGGCGAGTTCGGCGGCACGGCGCTCGGGGTTGAAGAAGAGGTTGAGGCGGAGGTCTCCGATCCGGTACTGGCGGTACCAGCGGCGGGACGCCGCGTCGTACCTCATGCCGGCGGGGTGCGAGCGGAAACGGCCGAAGGCCTCTATCCGCTCCATGACCGCCGGTTGCTTGACGTCCACGCACATCACCATCGGCCCTTCCGGGAAAAACCTTTCCATGCCTTGCAGCGAATCGTAACCCCTGTCAGTGATAACCGTGATGCCGCCGAGTCCGATTTTCTCCAGTTCGGAACGGAAGATGCCGATGCCGCGGGCATCGGTGACGGCTTCGGGATAAGACGAATAGATTACGGGGACATGGTCGTCAAGGGAATAGGCGACAGCCTCCACTGTCGACTGGAAATGTATCCTTTCGGTCTTCTGGCCCCATCTCCGGTCGGAGACCGAGTCCCCGGAAGAATGGCGGGTTACGGAGTCGACGGCGCACAGGCGGCCGCTTGTATGCCTGCTTCGCCTCAAGTCCATAAAGTTCCTGAATGATACGCGGTTGACTGATGCGAGAGACTCGGATATCATACTGTCCAGGGACCTTTCGGAAGGTACCTTTGCAGAGGCTTGCCAACGGGCAAAACGAAGGAATGAAGTCCCTGTCAGGAAGGGGTAATATGCCAGGGTGAGGAGGTCATCGGCGGCGGAATCTCCGAAGGCCTCCGTGAGGTCTGCGCGGAGACCGAACCTTGCGGCGACGCGCTCAAGGAGCCAGACATCGCCGAAGGCCTTGCCGGCGTCCGCGGCGCGGAACGGCAGCGGGCGCTGCAGGGCCCCGGGGCCTTTGGCACCCGGCCCCGCGCCCGCCGCTTCCGCCGCGGACAGGTCCCATCCCTCCGGGAATATCAGCCTGCCGCGCAGCTCCGCAGGAGCCTCGAGGTAACGCTTTCCAGGAATGAAACGCAGGTCCTCCGTCACCGTTCCCCAATGTATCACACTGTATCTCCTCCTGCCGGAATCGTCCAGAGTGAAGGGATGGGTGGCGGCGTACATGTGCCCCGCATTGCGGTGCAGCGAGACTCTGTATATGCTGTCGGGCCGTGATGTCCTTGCCATTATTAATTGTACAATATGTATAAATAATACAATGTCCTTATGTACAAATATAAGCTCAAATGTCTGGATTTCAAAATATTGACGGATGAAATTAATTGTACATCCGTGCGATATCCTCGCAAATTCTCCCGTTTTCCTCGCGTGCGCGGTATATTTGTACATTATCATACGATTGAAAATGAAAAACTTGCTCAGGCTTGCGGCAGCCACCATTATCGCCGCGACATTCTTCGCCGCCACTCTCATGGCAGGCAATGACAATCAGGAAAGAACAGATACCCTCACATCGTCCGTCATCACCGGCACACGCATGTCGGTCCTCCGCGACGCGCTTCCGGCTCCGGTCTCCGTGGTAGGCCGCGCTGCGATTGCGACGAGCGACGAGACCGCCGTGATGCCCTCCGTGATGGAGCAGGTCCCCGGCCTCTTCGTCACCTCGCGCGGCGTGACTGGATACGGTGTATCCAACGGAGCCGCCGGCTCCATCTCGCTCCGCGGCTTCGGAGCCGCCGCCGGCCGTGTCATCATCCTCATCGACGGCCATCCCCAGTTCGAGTCAATCTACGGTCATCCCGTCGCTGACGAGTACATGGCCGCCAACGCCCAGCGCGTCGAAGTCTCGCGTGGCGCAGCGTCCGTACTGTACGGATCCAACGCCATGGGCGGCGCCATCAATATCATCACCCGTCAGCCTCTCGTTGATGGCAATCATCTGGATTTCAAGGCGATGGGAGGTTCGTACGGAACCTACCGTGCAAGCTTTGCGGACAATTATAAGAAGGGCCGCTTCACCTCGTCAGTCACTCTCGGACATGACCGCACCAGCGGTCACCGCGAGAGCTCCGCGTATCATTCCACCAACGGCATGGTCAAACTCGGCTACCAGCTCAGCAGCGCCTGGAAGGCTGGCGCAAATGTGAGCCTCATGAAGGCCTACTCCGAGAATCCCGGTACAGTCTCAGCCCCGATGTTCGACGGCTGGTCCGACATCATCCGCGGCATGGCCGGCCTCTCCCTCGAGAACAAGTACGAGAAAACCTCCGGCAACATCGACCTCTACTATAACTTCGGTGACCATACCATCAACGACGGTTACAACCAGGGCGGCAAGCCGCGCGAGTTCCTCTTCCACGGTACCGACTTCACTGCAGGCCTGTCGGCGTACGAGATGTTGCCGCTTTTCACCGGCAACACCCTGACCGTCGGTACCGACCTCATCTATTATGGTGGCAATGCTTACCGAGATCCGGTCAAAGAGATTTATGCCGACCACAAGAAGTTAAACGAAGAGGCGGTCTATGTGTTTGACCAGCAGGTCTTTGGCCGCTTCATGTTCAATGCGGGCATCCGTTTCGACTATCATAGCGCGTATGGCGCTGAGTGGATCCCGCAGGTCGGTCTTTCCTATAGGCCGGGAGACAACACCACCATCAAGGCCTCCGCTTCCAAAGGTTTCCGCATGCCTAACATGCGTGAGCTTTACATGTACGCTTCCGCCAACTCTGAACTCCTCCCCGAGGAGGCCTGGAGCTATGACCTGACCTTCGGCCAGCATTTCCTTGGCGGAGCCCTCAATACGGAGTTGAGCCTCTTCTACACCAAGGGTTCCAACATCATCGAAGTTGTGCGTGAGAACGGCAAGCCGCAGAACCGCAACGTCGGCGCCTTCACCAACAAGGGTGTCGAGTTCGCCGCCGATTGGCGCGTCAGCCGCGCCTTGTCCTTCAACGCCAACTACAGCTTCCTCAAGATGGACGTGATCTACACCGGCGCCCCGGTCCACAAGGCCTATGCCGGCCTCGACTGGACGCCCGGCCGTTTCAGCGCCAACCTCGGCGCCATGATGATCCGCGACCTGTACCTGTCCACCGGAGAGGGCGCCGTCACCAGCAACTATGTCGACCTCAAGGCCCGCGTCGGCTACAAGGTCAACGACTGGCTGCAGGTGTTCGCCCGCGGCATGAACCTCCTGAACCAGGAGTATGAGACCATGCTCGGCTATCCCGAGCCCGGTATTACCATCCTCGGCGGTATTTCCATTTCGCTGTAGGCATCTTTTCCCTGCGGGTTTTTTGCTATCTTTGTGGTAGATGAAACCCCGCACATACATAGCCATTGACCTGAAGTCGTTCTACGCCTCTGTGGAGTGCGTGGAGCGGGGGCTGGATCCGCTGACGACGAACCTCGTCGTCGCGGACGCCTCCCGCACCGACAAGACCATCTGCCTGGCCGTGTCGCCTTCTCTGAAGGCTTACGGCATAGGCGGCCGGCCGCGCCTCTTCGAGGTGGTGCAGAAGGTCGCGCAGATCAACCGCGGCCGCAAGGAGCCTCTGGAATACATCGTAGCGACGCCGAGGATGGCTTTGTACATGCAGGTCAGCAGCCGGATTTATTCAATCTACCTGAAATATGTCGCCCCTGAGGACATACATGCCTATTCCATAGACGAGGTGTTTATCGACGCTACGGACTATCTGGTCACGTATTCGTGTTCGGCACATGACCTGGCCATGCGGATGGTCCGGGACGTACTTGGCACGACCGGTATCACCGCGACAGCTGGAATAGGCACGAACCTCTATCTGGCGAAAGTGGCCATGGACATCGTTGCAAAGCATACGGACCCCGACAAGGATGGGGTGCGCGTGGCATTCCTCGATGAGCTTACTTACCGCCGGCTTCTGTGGAATCACACGCCGCTGACTGACTTCTGGCGGGTGGGGCATGGCATCGCCGCGAAGCTGGAGGCGGCGGGCATCCATACCATGGGTGCCCTGGCCCGCCGCTCACTCGAACCCTCCTGGGAGGCGTACCTGTACAAGCTTTTCGGCGTCAATGCCGAGCTGCTCATCGACCATGCATGGGGCTGGGAGCCATGCACGATGGCCATGATCAAGGCTTACCGTCCCTCTGCGAACAGCATCGGATCAGGGCAGGTGCTGACTGAGCCATATTCTTTCGAGAAGGCCCGCATCGTGATGAGTGAGATGACCGATTCACTTGTGATGGATCTGGTGGAGAAGCGGCTGGTCACGGACCAGATGGTCATCAATGTGAATTACGAGAGCATCGACCGGCCGAGGGAGTCCCAATCCGTGGCGGCAGGAGCCTTGAAAACGGTTGAGTATTCCGGTGAACTGGTCCGCGACTGGTACGGCCGGACGGTGCCGAAGCCGGCGCACGGTTCCGTGAACCTCGGGCGCCGGACTTCCTCCACGCGGCTCATCACCGAGGCCGTCCTGGGGCTATTCGACCGCATAGTCGACAGGGACCTGTATGTCCGCCGCCTGACGGTCGTGGCGGCCAATGTGAAGTCCGAGAACGGCGAGGGAGAACAGCTGGAGCTGTTCGGTGAGACTTTCGATACGGACAAGGAACGCCGGCAGCAGGAGGCCATCCTTGAGATCCGCCGCAAATACGGTAAGAATGCCATCCTCAAGGGCATGAACTTCGAGGAAGGCGCTACAGCCATTGAACGAAACAAACAGATAGGAGGACACAAGGCATGACGGACAATTACGACGATATCATCAACCTGCCGCATCATACTTCCCGGCAGTTCTCGCGTATGCCATTGGAGGAGCGCGCGGCTCAGTTCTCACCGTTCGCCGCACTGACCGGTTATGACGCGATCATCCGTGAAACCGCCAGGCAGAACGAAGCCTCCTATGATCTTCCTTGAATCATGATTTGCGCTCGTAGGCGCGCAGGCGTGCATCCTCGTTCTGCGCGGCCTGCTCGTCGTAGGCGCGGTCCCATTCGCGGTAGTAGTCCATCTTCGGATCCTCGAAAAGGGACATCTGCACGAACGGATCGTGCGTAAGCCTTGAGACCCCGAGTCCGACCTGACGGACCGGGGTCTCGCCGTTCCAGATCTCGGCGAGCATGCGGCGCGCCTCGTTGAGGATGAGCGCGGTGACGTCGGTCGGCTCCGGGAGGGTGCACTGCTTCTGCATGACTGTGAAGTCCTTGTACTTGATGAAAACCGACACGCAGGACCCGCGGAAGCCGTGCTTGCGCACGCGGTGCGCAACTATGCCTGCGACCCTGAACAGGGCGCGGTCCAGTGCTTTCGGATCAGTAATATCCTGCGGGAATGTCCGCTCGGCGCTGATACTCTTGGCCTCGGGGACCTCGGTCTCGACGGGGGAGTCATCCCGCCCGTTGGCATTCTCGTGCAGCTGCAGGGCGAATTTCTGGCCGACCAGCTGGGTGAGCGAGCCCATGCCTAGCGAAGCGAGTTCGCCGATGGTACGGATGCCGTTGTGGAGGAGCCTCTCTTCAGTCTTTTTCCCCACCCACAGCAGGTCCCGCACGCCAAGCGGCCACATCTTCTCCGGAACCTCTTCGATCCAGAGCGTATGGACCTTGTCGGGCTTCTCGAAGTCCGAGGCCATCTTGGCCAGCAGCTTGTTGGAGCCCACGCCGACGTTGACCGTGAAGCCGAGCGTGTCGCGTATCTCGTCCTTCAGAGCCGTGGCTGTCTCCACCGGGTCACGGCCATCCAGATAGTTCGTCATGTCGATGAAGCATTCATCGATGGAGAATTGCTGAAGGATGGGCGAAAAACGCCTGCAGATGCTGATGAAGCCATCGGAGCACTCCTTGTACCACTCCCAGTCTCCGCGTACGATCACGAGGTCAGGAAAGGTTCGCAGGGCCATCGAAACCGGCTGCGCCGTCTTGATGCCCAGTTTCTTGGCGGGCATGGAGGCGGCGGTGATGATGCTCCGGCGGTCCGAAGGGTCACCGGATACGACGGAAGGGACCAGCCGGATGTCCGGCTGGCCCTCCTTGATCATCTTCACCGCCGTCCAGCTGAGGAATGCGGAGTTGACGTCTATATGGAATATCGTCCGACGCAACTATTTGTAGAATACTGTGTTGAAGAAGTCCTCCATCTGGCGGGCATAAGGGATTCCGTATTTCTTGAAAGTATCCTTCGTGGCGGTATCGGGCTTCCAGTCGTAGTAGGCGTGGGCGGCTCCGGGGACCTTTACATAGTATACTTCCTGGCCGGCAGCCTTGAGCGCGTTGTAGTACTCCATGGTCACTTCGTCGGTGATGAGGGTGTCCTCAGTGCCGCGGTTGATCCAGTGGGGGATCTTGCGGAGCTTGGGCGACGGGATGTTGTCGAGCGGGGCGACGGCTTTCTTGCCGTCCTCCGGAAGGTTGCTGACGAAGCGCTCGATGCCGCTCACCGAGAATATGCCGTAGTTGGGGGCTACAGCCTTGATGGCCAGGAGTTTCTTGCGGGCTTTCTTGGCGCTCATGCCCTTGGGCATGTAAGTGGGGAGGTACTGATAGACACCGGGCTTCTCGCCGAAGCCGCCGTCACCCACGCGCTCGATCATGTCGGCTACCGCGGCACAGAGGTGGCCGCCGGCGCTGTCGCCCGTGACTGCCAGGCGCTTTGGGTCGAGGCCGAACTCGGCGGCATGCTCCTGGATGTGGAGGATGGCACCGTAGCAGTCCTCGATGATGTCCACCATGGTATTGGGCTCGGCGTCACCGTCGGCAGTGCCGTTCCAGCGGTAGTCGATGCTGAAAACGACATACTTGCCGTCCCTGGAAAGCTCGCGGGCGAGTCCGAGCATCACATCCTCGCAGTTCATCGTCCAGCCGCCGCCATGGATGATGACGATGCCGGGGAGCTTCTTCGCCCCGTCTGGTACATAAGCATCGTATTTCAAGGTCTTGACTCCCGGCTTTGCGTAGACGATGTCATTGACGCGGGTGATGCCCTTGACAAGCTCGGGCTCAACGAAGGATGCTCCGACGGAACAGGCACCGTCCACAGTCACGTCGAACTCCTGGGAAGTGTACTCGGTGAAATAGGCGAAACGTCCTCCCATGGCCTTGTAGCCGCATTCGAAGACATAGCCAGGGTCTGCCGTGGCCTTTATGCGGAGGACCGTCCCTTTGGGGAATTCCTTGCCTTCTGCGGGAATGGCGGGGGAGACCTCGATGCGTCCGTGCGTGCACTCTCCGATGGTTACCCTGAACGGTCCGTCAGGGTTGGCGGCCGGCCGGCGCTGCTGGCCGGTGGCGCATACGCTGGCCAGCAGCAAGCCGGCCGCGATGATGGTTCTGGTGACTTTCATAGCATTTAGTGTTATTGCTTAACTACAAATATACGATTAAATGCGCATTGTCGCAGCGATGCCTGCTAAAAACCGTTAGCACGCTTTTTGCTAGTATATGGTTATCCACCAAAAATGATTGTGATATGAGAAGGTTTTTCAGCACTATCTTGATCACCGCATGTGCGGTTCTGGCATTCAGTTCCTGCGAAACGTTGGATCCTGACAAGGATTTCAGCGGCACTCCATACGGGTTCTGGATTGTCGATAAGCTTGAAGTCGAGGTTGGAACCACCATCAATGGTACCACCACCACACACAAATCCACTACGGACTTTAGCAGCGACTACTGTCGCCTGAACCTTGATACATCCTTCATGGCTTCGCTTTGGTACAACTTAGACCTTGACTTGGAGACATTCACTTATGATGCATCCGCCATGCGGATTACTTTCCGGGAACGCCTGAATGCCGGTGACAACGGCAGGGCCGTCGTACTCCTTGGAATATATGATGTCACTCTGGACGGTGACACCATGGTACTAAGCCAGCCTGAGGCTTCAATAGGAGGTGAGAGTTACGGGGTCAGCGAGCGGGCTACTTATTACTTCCACCGCGCCCCCAAGAGCGAAAAGCCCAAGGAGACTACAAATGATTAACACTTTTGATTTTTAATGATGGCCGTCCTGAGGAGTCAGGGCGGTCTTTTTTTCGCTTTTATACGCTTTTATTAGTATCTTTGATGAATGATGGTTTAAAAACCCGGACTATGGATATGTTTGACGTAATAAAGATCGAGGATTTCCAGCAGGGAGATTTCCGCAAGGCTGCTTTCCTGACCTGCGGGGTGGTGTGCTCCAAGCAAATAGATATCGAGACCGAAGGTGATGTGATCCGCAGCGTGCGCTACACCGGCGGCTGCAACGGCAATACACAGGGCGTTGCAGCGCTTGTCGCCGGGATGAAGGTGGATGAGGCTATAGCCCGGCTCGAAGGTATAGACTGCAACGGCCGCGGGACCAGCTGTCCCGACCAGCTCGCCCGCGCGTTGAAGCAGTTGTAAGGCGTTAGCGGATCTCCTTCCCGAAAGGGAAGATGCCCGCGAGGGCGAGGCTGAAGTGCTTGAGCCCGAAGGGGATGCCGATGATGGTGATGCAGAAGATGAGGCCGCAGACGATATGGATGATGGCGACTTCCCACCAGCCGAGCAGGATCCAGATGAGGTTCATGATGATGGAAAGGCAGCCGGGCTCGCCGGGGCCGTTGACCAGCTCGCGCCCGAAAGGCCAGAAAGCGTAGCCGCCCAACTTGAAAAGCTGGACCCCGAAAGGAATGCCGATGATTGTAATGCACATCAGCAACCCTACAATGATGTAGATGGTGGCGACCAGAAGGCCGCCCAGGACGAGCCAGGCGAGATTTCCGAGGAACTTCATACGGATAGAATTTGAACAAAAATAGCAATTATACATGAAACTCAAAAACTGTTTGTTTGTCTGCGCATCGGCGCTGCTGCTCCTGGCCGTATCGTGCGAGGACGTGCGCAAGCCGATGGAGACGAAGGTGTTCCATTGGGCGGATTCGACAGCCCATGCATACATGACCATGGATGCCGAATTCCCGACAGGGAACGACAATGCTTCGGCTCGTGTGCGTCAGGAGCTGGCAGGCGTGGTGGATGATATCCTCAGCCATGTCACGTCCTATGAGAATGAACGTTTTTTCGACCCTTTCGATGGAGACAAGGACGATGTCGGGGGGCTTCTTGACTATTACAGGGAGAATGCTTTCGCGGTGATAAGCCGGTCCTCGGACGAGGATGCGGAGGAGCGGGCCAAGTATATCCTTGAAGATGAGGATTTTACCGATGAAGAGAAAGCCGAGATGCTTCGGGATTTTCCGAAATGGGGATATGAATTCAGCCTGAGGAAGATCGACGATACCGACCGTTACGTGGTGTTCCAGTCCATGGACTACATCTACATGGGTGGTGCGCACGGTGGGATTACCGGACGCGGCTGCCTGACCTTCTCGAAGAAGGACGGCGCGCCCGTCGGCGACTTCGTCGACGCATCGCGCGCCGCCGATATGCAGCCGCTGATGATCGAAGGGCTGCTGAGGTATTACGCAGAATGCGGATACGATACGACCTGGGACGAGCTCAAGGAGAGCCTTTTCATAGAGAACGGCTTCCTGCCGCTCCCGTCCTGGCCGCTGTATCCTTCAGAGGACGGACTGAATTTCATCTATCAGCAATATGAGATCGCGAGCTATGCCGATGGCATGCCCTCGTTCATGGTTCCGTATGCCGATATCGAACCGTTCCTGACGCCGGAGGCGAAAGAATTGCTTGGGCTATAAGACAATATGAAGAGAAGGTCGTTCCTAAAAGGTGTGGCTGTGGCGGGGGCTTCGGCCTTGCTGCCTTCGGGGGTTGCAGGTGTTGCCCTGTCAGCCTGTTCGCCGTCAGGCCGTGGAGTTTCGGAGGAGGGCGGATGGGGTTTTGATGAAGTGATTGACCGGACTGGGACCTGGAGCATCAAGTATGGCCGGGCGACGGATGGGGAGATCCCGATGTGGATAGCCGACATGGACTTCCGGACTGATCCATATGTCAATGCGGCGCTCCGCCGCCGTCTGGAACGCGACGTGATGGGGTATACCTCCGTTCCGCCGGAGTTCTATGATGCTGTCGCCAATTGGGAGAAACGCACTCACGGGTATGCCGTTGAAAGGGATTGGACAGGATATGCCCCAGGAGTCATCACATCCATCAACCAAGCCTATCTCACTTTTACGGAGCCGGGCGACAGGATCGTCGTGCAACCGCCTGTCTATGACCATTTCCGGCTTTATATCGAAAGACTGGGGAGGGTGGCGGTTGACAACCCCATGATCTTCGAGGACGGTAAGTACCGAATGGATTTCGAGGGGTTGGAGCGTCTCCTTGACGGAAGGACGAAGGCTCTGGTCCTGTGCAATCCTCACAATCCTTGCGGAATCCTTTGGGACCGGGAGACGCTGGCCCGTCTGGCAGAAATATGTGAGCGCCACGGTGTGGTGGTCATTTCTGACGAGATTCACGGCGACCTAGCCCTTTATGGAAAGAAACACATTCCGTTCTGTAGCGTAAGCGAAGCCGCAGCGAGGGTTGGAATGATATTCGCCGGCCCGACCAAGGCGTTCAACCTCGCGGGCCTGTCCGGGACGGCCTATTGCATAATCCCCGACAGGGAGAAGCGTGAGCGCTTCCTCGCGACACTGCGCAATGCCAAGCTCGACGAGCCGTCCTTGATGACTACCGAAGCTGTCATTGCCGCATATCGTGAGGACAGGGAATGGCTGGATGCGCTTGAAAGGTATATCGAGGACAATGTTTCGAAGGTTGAGCACTTCTTTGAAGAGAATGATTTGGGCATAACCGCCATACGGCCGCAGGCTTCCTTCCTCGTCTGGCTCGATTGCCGTTCCATGGGCCTGCCCCAGAATGAGTTGATGGCTTTCTTCAAGGAAAAAGCCAAGGTGATTCCAAGCGACGGCAGTTCTTACGGGAGTGGAGGTGAAGGATTCGTGCGGCTTAATGTCGGCTGCCCGGCAAGCGTTCTGGACGAAGCCCTCGAGAGGATTAAACGGGCGGCAAATAAAGGGACGGAATAAGTATTGATGACTATACAGTATCATTCAAAATAAAACTTAAAGAGATGAAAAAGAGATTATTGACATTGGCAGCGATGCTGCTGGCGCTTGGCCTGACGGCCGGGGCGCAGGGGTGGGGACCGCCGCCGGGACGACCGGGCGCTGAACCGCCGAAGGACACAAAGGAGAGTACCGAGAAAGAGAAGACTCCTGAACTTACATTCAAGGATGGCCTCTTCGGAGTGGCCCAGAACGAGAAGGACTGGTATTTTGAGATTCCGGATGAGATTCTCGGACGCCGTATCCTTGCGGTCACGCGTTTTGTCAGCAATACCCCCGGCGTCAGTGAATACGGCGGCGAGGAGGTCAATGAGAATATGGTCTATTTCGAGAAGGCGTCGAACGGCAATCTCCTGCTGCGCTCGGACGTACTGAGTGTCACGGCAGACGACGACCAGGATATATTCAAGGCTGTGAAAGTGAGTTCCGAGAACCCCATCGTAGCCTCGTTCAAGCCCGAGTCGGGAGCGAAGGAAGGCACCACCCGCATCAAGGTGACGAGCCTGTTCGAGGGTGATACCCAGGTGTTCTCTATGGACTCACGCTCCAAGCGCTCGTACAATCTTGGCAATGTCAGGGGTGACGCCAGTTTCATCAACAGCATCCGCACCTATCCCATCAATACCGAGGTTACAGTTACCAAGACATACAGCTACAATGCACCCCAGCCCGGTGCGGGCGGCGGTCCCGGTGGCCCCGGCGGCCCCCAGATGAGCAATGCCGTGCCCGCGGGAATGTCTGCAGGCGTGGTGACCATAGTGTTCAACACTTCGATGGTACTCCTTCCCGAGGTTCCCATGCAGCAGCGTCTGTTCGACCCGCGCGTGGGTTATTTCGCCGACGGCTACAGCAAGTTCTCGGATGAGCAGCAGGAGGTCGAGACCGTGCGTTTCATCACCCGCTGGCGTCTGGAGGCCCGTCCCGAGGATGTCGAGAAGCAGAAGAGGGGAGAGCTCGTGGAGCCGGTAAAGCCCATCGTCTACTATATCGATCCCGCTACGCCCAAGCAGTGGCGCCCATACCTTATTGCTGGCGTGAATGACTGGCAGGCCGCTTTCGAGCAGGCCGGCTGGAAGAACGCCATCCACGCGGAGGAGTGGCCGGAGGACAATCCCGACATGAGCCTTGAGGATGCGCGTTTTTCCGTGATCCGCTACTTGGCTTCGCCTACGGCAAATGCCTATGGCCCGAACGTGCACGATCCCCGTTCAGGCGAGATAATCGAGAGCCATATCGGCTGGTATCACAACGTCATGACCCTGGTGCACGACTGGTACCAGGTCCAGGCCGGAGCCGTGGATCCGCGCGCCCGCAAGATCAAATATGATGACGAACTGATGGGCGACCTCATCCGTTTCGTCTCTTCGCATGAGGTCGGCCATACGCTCGGCCTGCGCCACAACATGGGCTCCAGCAGCCAGACCCCTGTGGAGTTGCTCCGCGACAAGGCATGGGTGGAGAAGCATGGCCATACCGTCAGCATCATGGACTACGCGCGTTTCAACTATGTGGCCCAGCCGGAGGACAACATCACCAAGGCAGGCCTCTATCCGCGCATAAATGATTACGATAAGTGGGCTATCGAATTTGGCTATAAACCAACATATTACGATACACCGAAAGAGGATCATCTCTACTGGAACAAGGTCATCATCGAGCGCCTTGCGGCCAACCCGCGCCTGTGGTTCGGCGGCGAGGGCCGTGACAATGACCCGCGCGCCCTCACCGAGGATCTCGGCGACGATGCGGTGGCTGCCAGCAATTACGGTATAATGAACCTGAAGAGGGTCATCGGTCAGATCCCCGCATGGAATGTCGAGGAGGCTGACATGTACACCCAGGTCAGCCGCATGTACAGCGCCGTGGTCAGCCAGTTCAACCGTTATCTCGGCCACGTCTCCGCCAATATCGGAGGACATTTCATCAACAACCACAGTATCGAGCAGCCCGACATCGTCAAGTACCAGCCCGTCCCGAAGGACAGGCAGAGGAGAGCCCTTAACTTCTTGAACGAGAATCTCTTCCAGAAGCCGACCTGGCTCGTGGACGTGCCTTATATCTTTGACCTGACCGACCAGCCGGACAACAATCTCTACACCCTGGTCAACAATGTGGTGAGCTCCTCCAACCTGCTTGCTATCGCGAAACTGAACCGTCTGGCGCAGTTCGCCCAGTACGATCTTTCGAACTATAAACCTGAGGAGTATCTTTCCGACCTGACCGGCATGGTTTTCTCCGAGCTGGACAAGGGCAGGGCGGTGGACAGCTACCGTCGCTACCTGCAGCGCCGTTTCGTATCGGCTGCCATCGAAGTGGTGAACAGCACCGCGGCGGCTTCGTCCGACGGCCGCACCCTGCTCCTCGCCACCCTCATGGACATCCAGAAGAAGGCCGCCAAGGCCAAGTCTTCCGACTCCGTGACCAAGGCTCACTGGCAGGCCATCGCCAAGCAGATTGGTGATGCGCTTGAAAAATAAGGATTACAATCATTTGGCCCCGCTGTCCTGCAGCGGGGCTTTAATATTTCAACCGATATGAAAAACTGTATCATCGCAGTCCTCGCTGCAGGACTGATGGCAGCCGCGGGCTGCTCATGCGGCAGTACCAAAAGTGTAGTGAAGCTGGGGACAGGGGAGGACAATGCCGTCATCGAGGCCATCATGGCCAGAAGGTCCATCCGCCAGTACAAGGATACTCCGGTCGAGAGGGAGAAACTCCAGCTGATTGCCGAATGCGGCGTGAACGCCCCCAACGGAATGAACGCCCAGGCGTGGGAAGTGCGCATAGTCGACAGCAAGGAATGGATCGACGGCATGACTGAAGTATACAAAGCGGCGAATCCGCAGATGGCCTCGCGGCCGGGCTTCAAGAACATGTTCGTGAACGCTCCTGCGGTGATCGCTGTGGCTGCTCCGGACGACACTTACAACGGTGTCAACGCCGGCCTGCTCGGCGAGAATATCATGCTCGCTGCACAGTCCCTCGGACTCGGGACCTGCTGTCTTGGAGCCCCGACAAGGTACCTGAATTCCGCTTCGGAGGCGGCTCCTTTCCGTGAGAAACTCGGCGTCAATCCCGATTATCAGATCCTCTACATGATCGCGGTCGGTTATCCGGACGAAGAGCCCGCAGCGAAGCCCCGCGACCTGTCAAAAATCCGCTTTTTAGGGGATTAACATTTTTGTTACAGAAATTAACTAAAATGTTTCATTTATTGAGAGTCAGTTGTGAAAGTCCACAACTGACTCTTTCTATTCCTTCGGCGAGTATAGACCTCGGACAGGCGAGATTTATGCGTATAAAGCCCTCCGTACCGTACATCGTGCCGGCATTCACCCACACTTTCTGCTCGAGATAGAGCCTTTTTTCGACTTCCTCCGACGGGATGCCGAGGCTGCTGACGTCCACCCATGCAAGGTAGGTCCCCTCGAGTCTGCAGACGGGGAAATCCTTGATCCTTTCCTTGAGAAGTAGATAGTTTGACCAGATGTATGCATTGAGTTCTTCAAGCCATGCATCACCTTCTTCGGAATATGCCGCCTCGAGGGCGACGACTCCGAAGGGATTGACGTCGCAGATCTCGAAGTCGTTGATGGCGCGGTCTATGAGACGGCGCCGCTCCGCATTGTCCGTGACTATGTTCGATATCTTAAGTCCGGCTATGTTGAAACTCTTGCTGGGGGAACAGAGGGTGACGCAGCAGGCCTGGTTTTTGGGGGATACTGAGGCGAAAGGTGTGAACCTGACCCCGGGCATCACTATTTCGCAGTGAATCTCGTCGCTGACAACGGTGACGCCGTGCCGCCGGGCGATGTCTCCGACCCGCGCGAGTTCCCCGCGGGTCCAGACGCGCCCGGCAGGATTGTGCGGATTGCAGAGAAGCATGAGCCTTACCTGCGGGTCCGCGCAAGCACGCTCCAGCGCTTCGAAGTCAAAAGTGTATGTACCGTCGCGGTAGAGGAGCGGTACGTCGAGTATATTGCAGCCGTTGTTGCGCACGGAGGAGAAAAAGCAGTTGTATACCGGACTCTGCAGTATAACCTTCTCTCCGGGCTTGGAAAGGGCCTTTACGACGGCCGAGAGGGCCGGTACGACGCCCGTGGTGTAGATGATCCAGTCCTTTTCGATGTTCCAGCCATGGCGGCGGGAGAACCAGCGGATCACGGCCTCATAGTAACTGTCCGGCACGGCGACATATCCGAATACGCCGTGCTCAACCCTGCGGCGGATGGCATCGAGTATGAAGGGGGCTGCAGGGAAGTCCATGTCCGCCACCCAGAGAGGGATGAACTCGTCGTTTTCCTTGCCGAAAGGGGGACGGGCGTCCCATTTGACCGAGGCGGTGCCGCGCCGCGGGATTACAGTGTCGAAATCGTACATATGTCTAATTCGCTTTTTTCAACAGGATGCATGCGCATCCGCCCGGGGCGAGGCGGACGGTTACTGACGAACGGTTCGTAACCGTCTGCGTTCCGGTGCGGAACGTATCG
>JBGUGW010000180.1:0-3861 GCA_045111695.1 Candidatus Cryptobacteroides sp.
CTACACAGATGTCAGGGTTGATTTTGTGTGCCATAGTACTGTCAATTTAAGTTAACGATTCCGCTTTATTCAAATTCAGTGCCGCAAATGTATACGATTTAATTGGAAATATCAAATGATTGGAAAGATTTTTGTTATTACCTTTGTATCATGAAAAAAACTATTTCCATACTTGCCTCTCTGGCCGTCATTTTCCTCTCCACGGCCGTTGCTTTCGCCCAGAACGAAGTCACCGTGGACAAGAACGTCCATGACTTCGGTGACATCTACACCGACCAGGGCCCCGTATCCTGCACGTTCACTTTCACCAACAATAGTTCCAAGCCCATCCTCCTGCTCAGTGCCGTGGCATCCTGCGGCTGCACGGATGTAGAGTGGACGCGCGAGCCGATCCAACCCGGCAAGAAAGGAACGGTCAACGCAACGTTCGACAACAACGACGGTCCCTATCCCTTCGACAAGACCGTCACCGTATATGTGTCGGACATCAAGAAGCCTTTCGTCCTGCACCTGCGCGGTTCGGCGCACGAGAACGCCAAGCCGCTGAAGGAGGCATACTCCCTCAAGATCGGTAACATGGGCGTCAAGACCCTTGAGAACAAGGTAGGGAATCTCTCGCAGAGGGAGACCAAGAGCGGCAACATCGTGATCGCCAATGTCGGCATCACCCCCATGAAGGTCGAGTTCGAAGATGTCTCCGAGGGCCTCACCCTTGCGGTCTACCCCAACCCCGTTCCGGCCAAGAGCGTGGCCAACCTCTCCTACAGCATCAAAGCCAACAGGCAGCGCTGGGGCAAGAACTGGTATTATGCCACTCCCGTCATCGACGGACGCCGTTACAAGGCTACCGGAACGCTTCCGGCAAAGGAGGTCGAAGAGGGCACGGAGCACTTCTACTCCGAGCCCAACACCCGCGTAGGCATAGGCAAGAGCGAGATTGCCTTCTGGGCAGTCACCAAGGAGAACTTCTCCAGCCTTCCCACCGACTACAAGAACGACATGGCCAATCCCACCTTCACGAAGAGCACCGTCAGCTTCGGCAAACTCGCTTCCGGCGCCAAGACCACCCTTACCTTCGAGTATACCAACAACGGCAAGATGGATTCGGAGTTCTTCAAGCTTGACGCCGACTGCAGCAACGTCAAGGTCAAGGAGATGGAGAAGACCGCCCCCGGCAAGAAAGGCAGGATTGTCGTTGAGCTCGACACCAAAGGCATGCCCAAGGGCGAGAACATCATCGCGCTGAACCTCTTCACGAACTCTCCGTTCAGGCCGGTGATATCCCTCCAGATTGCGGGGACGATCCAATAATTTTTAGTATATTTGCGGAAATTTTCGCAGATAGAACACTATGGCTAATACTCCTGTCACCAACTACACTGACGACAACATAAAAACCATCGAAGGCGTCGAACACATCCGGTTGCGCCCGGGTATGTATATCGGCCGCCTCGGTGACGGAAGCAAGGAAGGTGACGGCATCTATGTCCTGCTCAAGGAGATCGTCGACAACTCCATCGACGAGTATGCCATGGGCTTCGGCAAGCAGGTCCAGATAAACATCGAGAACGATGAGGTATCCGTACGCGACTTCGGCCGCGGCATTCCCCTCGACTCTGTCATCAAGGCCACGAGCATCCTCAATACCGGCGGCAAGTTCGACGACAAGGCTTTCAAGAAGTCCGTCGGCCTGAATGGCGTCGGCACCAAGGCCGTCAACGCCCTCTCAGAGTCATTCTATGTGTGCTCGCACCGCGACGGTGAGTGCTCCTGGGCGCGTTTCGAGCGCGGCGAGCTCAAGGACAGCGGCCGCGGCGATACCAAGGAAAAGAACGGCACCCTCGTGGTCTTCAAGCCGGACTCCATGATGTTCAGCAAATACAGCTACAACATGGACTATGTCCGGACCATGGTAAAGAACTATTCTTACCTCAAGAAGGGCCTCACGCTTGTCTTCAACGGCGAGTCCTACAAGTCCGAGAACGGCCTCCTCGACCTCGTGAACGAGAATCTATCCGAGACTCCGCTCTACCCTCCCATCCACCTCGAAGGCGAGGACATCGAGATAGTGCTCTCGCATGGCAACGCCTACGGCGAGAACATCTCCTCATTCGTCAACGGCCAGAACACCCGCGACGGAGGCACCCATCTCGCCGCATACCGCGAGGCGGTCGCCAAGACGCTGAAGGAGTTTTTCAAGAAAAACTACGACCCCGTCGATTGCCGTCAGGGCATCGTCGGAGCCATCAGCATACAGATCCAGGAGCCCAACTTCGAGGGCCAGACCAAGACCAAGCTCGGTTCCACCTACATGTGGGAGAAGCAGGTCAAGGGCAAGGACGGCGTGCTCACTACCGACATCGGCCCAACCATCCGCAGTTTCGTCAACGACTTCATCTCGAAGAACCTCAACAACTACCTGACAATCCACAAGGAGCTCCAGCCCGTCATCGAAGAGAAGATCAAGGCCTCCCAGAAGGAGCGCGAGGAGATCTCCAGCATTCAGAAAAAGACCCGTGAGCGCAACAAGAGGGCCAACGTCTACAACCGCAAGCTGCGCGACTGCCGCTTCCATTTCAACGACAAGGTGACTGAGAAGACCGCTGACGACATCGAAAGGTCCAGCATCTTCATCACCGAGGGCGACTCCGCAAGCGGAACCATCACCAAGGTGCGCAACGCAAACAACCAGGCTGTTTTCAGCCTGCGAGGCAAGCCCATCAACTGTTTCAAGGAGAGCCGCAAGAAAGTCGCCGAGAACGAAGAACTCAACCTTCTCATCTCCGCGCTCGGAGTAGAGGACGATCTCGAGAACCTCCGCTACAACAACATCATCGTTGCTACCGATGCCGATGACGACGGCATGCACATCCGCATGCTCGTGCTCACCTTCATCATGAAGTACTATCCCGACCTGATCCGCAGGGGACATGTCCACATACTCCAGACTCCCCTCTTCCGCGTCAGGAACAAGAAAGCGACGAAATACTGCTACTCGGTCGACGAGAAGGAAGCCGCCGTCAAGGAGCTCAAGACCGGCGTGGAGATCACGCGTTTCAAAGGCCTGGGCGAGATTTCCTCCAACGAATTCGTGGATTTCATAGGCGAGAACATGAGGCTCGACCCCGTCAAGCTTTCGGATGAGGAGTCCATCTTCGACATCATGTCTTTCTATATGGGAGACAATACGATAGAGCGTCAGAACTTCATCCGCGAGAACCTCCGCTCGGAGGAAGAGCTCGAGGACGTCAACATCTGAGGTCCGGGAGACAAAAAGATTTGGTTTTCACCGAAATAAACCCTATATTTGCAGCCCTTTGCGGATTTTACGATCCACGGAGGGCTGTAAATTTTTATTAAATCATTAATTTCCAACAAGATGTTGAAACAGTACGAAACCGTATTCATTGCAACTCCCGTTTTGTCTGATGTTCAGATGAAGGATGCGGTTGCCAAGTACACCGATCTCATCAAGGCCAATGGAGGTGAGGTTGTGTACGAAGAGGACTGGGGTCTCAAGCAGCTTGCTTACTCCATCCAGCACAAGACATCAGGATTCTACTACCTGATCGAGTTCAAGGCCGAGCCCGAGTTCGTGGCCACCCTCGAGACCCAGTATCGCCGTGACGAGCGGATCCTCCGCTACCTCACCGTGGCTCTCGACAAGAACGCTGCCGCTTACGCCGAGAAGAGAAGGAACAACAAGCTCAACCCCAAGGCCGCTCCCGCTCCCGTTGAGGAGGAGGCTCCCAAGGCTGAGGAAGAAACCGTAACCGAAGAGTAAAAAGGAGGAATCATTATGGCACAGAACAACAACAATGGTGAGATCCGCTATCTGAACCCTCCTACCGTAGAGGTTCG
>JBGUGW010000181.1:0-1792 GCA_045111695.1 Candidatus Cryptobacteroides sp.
CTCAACTGTGTCAAAAGTCAGAATGGTATCAATTGCGTCCACGCCTATTCTCTTTCCCGAAAGGGTGACGACACCGTTGGTCCGATAGAGTTCCGAAGGGGACGTTTCTACGACTACGACGCCTTCGTCCTTGACGAAAGTCGCAGGAGTCAGAGCTCTCGTGTCGAAATAGCTGCCGTTGATGCCGGCGACGGCACCGTACCGGGCGCAGAGAGCCCCGGTGCTGTCCGCTTCCATGCCGGAGGCAGTTACGATGTCCGCCTTCATTTTCCTGGGATTGAAACGCACGATGGAGACGGACTGCTCACTGTCGTCGACGATGGTCCGCCAGCTGGCGTACACGCCGGCGGCACGGGCGGCCCTGCGGGCATCCAGCGACTTGCCAGAACTTAGGTCGTACTGGACGACGCCATCGGGCAGCACGGAAGTCAGCGGAGCGCATGCGGCAAGAGCCAGAAAAAGGAAAAGGAGGAATAATCTCTGCATAGGGCAAAGGTAGCAAAACAAGTTTGAAAAAGTTGCGTAATTGCGTATCTTTGCCCAAACGGCAATATAACCATGAAAAGGGTTCTCATCATAGCTTATTATTGGCCGCCGGCCGGAGGGTCGGGGGTACAGCGCTGGCTGAAATTCGCCAAGTATCTGCCTGGCGAGGACTGGCAGCCGGTGATCTATACCCCGGAGAACCCGGAAGTGTCATCCGTCGACAAGACGCTGCTCGATGAGATCCCCGAAGAGGTGGAGACCATCCGCCGGCCCATCCTGGAGCCTTATGGCATCTACCGCCGCATTATGGGCTCGGAAGCGTCTACGGACATGCAGACGCTGATCGGCAATGATGACGCGCAAGCCACCGGCGGAGAGGTCAATCCCATTTCCGGAGGCAACAAGAACTGGAAGCAGAACCTTTCGCTGTGGATACGCGGCAACCTCTTCGTCCCGGATCCCCGTGTATGGTGGGTCCGGCCGTCGGTGCGCTATCTCAAGAAATATCTCAAGGAGCATCCGGTGGATGCCATCGTCACCACCGGTCCGCCGCAGTCGATGCACCTGATAGGGCTGCGCCTGCACAAGGCAACTGGGATTCCTTGGGTGGCGGACTTCAGGGACCCTTGGACTAAGATGTTCTACTACAAGCATCTGCACCTGTCGAAAGCTGCGGACCGCAAGCAGCACCGTCTTGAAAAGGCCGTGCTGGACGGGGCTTCGACGGTAATCTCGGTCACCCCGCTGGTACAGCGGGAGTTCCAGGAGATTACCCGCACGCCCGTCATCCTCATCACCAACGGCTTCGACGAAGACGACTATCCGCCTTTCACCGACGATGACCGCCCCGACAGCACCGGCCAGTTCCGCGTGACGCATACCGGCCTGTTTGCCGAGGACGGCAATCCATTGACTCTATGGGATGTCCTGGCGGAGAAATGCGCCAAGGACGAGGCGTTCAGGAGCGCCCTGCGCATACGCCTTGCCGGCAAGATTGACGACGCCATCGTCGCGACCATCCAAGCGCGCAGCCTCGGCCCCTGCCTTGACAATCTCGGCTACCGCTCCCATCCGGAAGCCGTCGCCGAGCAGCGCGCCGCCTCCCTTCTCATACTCCCCCTGCGACAGGAGCCCGAATACCGCAACGTCCTGCCCGGCAAGATCTTCGAGTACCTGGCGGCGCGGCGGCCGGTGCTGGGCATAGGCCAGGAGGACGGCGCAGCCGCCCGTGTACTGACCGAGACAGGCTCCGGCGTCATGTGCGACTGGGACAACGCCGCGGCCATCCGCGCAACGGTGGACCGCG
>JBGUGW010000182.1:0-5068 GCA_045111695.1 Candidatus Cryptobacteroides sp.
TGCGGAGATGCGGTCCGTAGCCACCATCACGATGTAGCTGTCGTCGATGCTATAGACGTCACGCACTTTCCCGGTGTACTTCGACACCTGGCCGGGAAGCTGGAAATCGGTTTTGGTTACTGCTTTCATTGAATGGACAATTTGATCATGCAAAGATAATCAATCTTTAGTATTCTTCCTGCGGTTTCATGCCACAACCGCCACGGAATTCATCGACGAGATTGATTGAGTAGGCCTCCTCCCTGGAGACCTCGGTCTTGGTCCAGTCTATCTCGCCTTCATGGCCGGCATAGTCGCTGATGCGCACGGAGCAGAGATAGCCCTCGTCGTTGCGCTGATAGGCGCTGCAGCCGGACATCGCGATGCGGTTGCGTTCCTGCTGACCCTGCTTGGACACGATGTGGCACCACTCGATCACGCAGGTCCTGCCGTCGTCGATGATGGTCTCATAGCGCATGCCCACGCATGCGGGAATGTATGTAGCCAGGCCATAGCCGAATCGGTGCGCGTTGCGGGACATCTCCTCCCTCGAAGGGATGGGACTCCCCCACGGGTCGTAGCCGCCGATGATGCAGTCATCGGCGAATGCCGCGTGGATCTTGTCCGGGTCGCAGTACGGCGCATGGTGGAGCGCCTCGTAGTAGGCGCGCATCGCGCCCGTAAGCAGACCCGGATCTCCCATCTCGTAATGTGCGGGCTTGAATATCGGTTTGCGATAGGGAGTCTGGTCGGGAACGAAGCTGTAGTGCGTGTACATGCGGATCTCCTCCAGCAGTTTCGGAGTGCGCAGGTCAGCGATCACGAAGAACGGCACCTCCTCCACTTCCCCGTCTACGACGAATTTGAAAACGCCCTCAAGGGCGATGCGGCCGCCACCCCTGGTCTGGAAGACCGGCGTGAAGCTTGCGACGGACGCCTTGAATTTCGCAAGGAATCCCGCCGCGAACTCGCGGATGCCGTCCAGGCCCTCGAAACGCCCGTAAGGCGTATCGACGGCAGACGGCTCGTCCCAGAACATCTTCTTCTCCCGGAAAAGCCCTACAACCTCGTCAACGCTGCCTGCACACAGCGCGTTGGCGAAAAGCACATCGGGAGTATCTTCGCGGATGTCTCCCCTCTCCATGCCCTCGTAAAGTCTCTCGAGGTTGCACGGCTTCCTGACCGGAAGCTCAGAAATGGGATCAGCATTTTTGCTGACGGGCGTGCCGCACGCTTGCAGGATCATCACTGCAAGTGCGGTCAAAAAAAGATGTCTGGTCATTGCTATGGCGGTTTTAGATTCTCTTCCTCAAAATTAAGGAATTTCCCGCCGAATAACAAGCGCCGAGCAAACCCTGTCTTCCTAGAAGTTCAGGGTCAGGCTTATGCCGTTGCATTGATCCACGATTCCGTTCAGGGAGTCGTTGGAAGACTTAAGCTGGACAACGCCGACTACTCCGGTAGCAGTGCCTACCCCGGTGGCGACGAGCGACCATATTGTCAAAGGATTCCATGCGCCAGCCCGGAATCCTTGCTGCGCCCCCTCATCGCCGCCGGCTATCCCGCCGACCATGGCACCGATCAGGCCACCGGCCATCGCACCTCCAGCCGCAAGGATACTGCCCAGGGCGGAGACACTGAAGCCCCCGATCGTCAGGCCCAGTCCGAGTTTCCGCTTCGAAACAGCCTTGCCCCATTCGGCCGCGAGCCGGGGCCCTCCAGCCTGGGCCACGAGAGCCACAGAGGCCTCGCGGTCCAGAACCTGGTCGCCCACAGTGATCATCGTGCCTTTCCTCGCAAGGTCACCTTCTTTCCAGTCGGGTATATACTGCGCGAACACCTGACTACTTGCAAGCAAGCATATTACGAAAGTGACAATACGGATGGGACTCGCTGTTTTGAAAGTCATTACACTATTTGCTCTTGTCCTCCTGAATCTTCTTGGTAGCCCATTCGATGAAGTACTTCATGTTAGGGCCGTCAGTGTGGCCACCGTCGTGCTGGCGCCATGCCAGTTCGCCGTCGAGCAGACCGGTGAGAACCGGCGGCATGGGCTCCTTGCGGTAGTCATTGGACAGGCCGAGATCCTTGGCGCCGAGCAGCTTGAACACCTCGCCGGCGGCGACGGTAGCCTGCCAGCTGCCATACTGGTCCAGCCACAGAGCATCGCCCTTCTCGGGAACGCCATAGCTGACAAATACAAGGCGCGGAGCGCAGAGTGCGATGAGCTCATGGGAATCCACGGGAAGCATACCGGCATCACCGGGACCGTTCTTCGACTCGATAGCGCAGTATTTGATGTAGTTGCCGGCCATCCAGTGATACTCTCCGGAGTTGGCGAGGTTCTCCAGGCCCTCTCCGAAGAAACGGCGGTGCAGCGTGGCTCCGCCCTTGCCGGACGAGCCGATGAGGCCCATGTAGAAACGGTCTTCGAAAGCCAGCGTCACAAGTGCGGCTTTGCCGTACCTGGAGACGCCCTCGATACCGACATGCTTCGCATCGACATCCGGATCGGTCTCGAGATAATCAAGGCCGCGCGCAGCGCCCCATGCCCATGCGCGGAGCGAGCCCCAGTCATCCGGCTTGCGCGGCTGGCCCTTGTTGGTAAGGCCGATGATACCGCGGGTAAGGCCTGCACCATTGTCTGCCTGGATGCTGCTGGGATCAATCATTACATAACCCCAGCCGGCAGCGAGGAGCTGCTGGTTTGACGGCGGATCCTGGCCGGGAGTCTGCTGGGTAGTGCGACCGAAGTTTGCGAAAGGATTGGCGGGCTCGAAAGGCTGCCATGCGGGATATTTCTTCATGAGCTCGGCAGTCTCCGGATCGCTCTCCAGCAGGCGGCGCAGAGTCTTGTTGATGACAGCCATGTCGGCTGCGCCGGGCTTGACGGGATTCGGAAGGTTCGCTCCGCCGAACATCATCAGCACCGGGACCGGGCCTTCTGCATTAGCGGGGGTCACGACAACCATCTTGATATCTACGTTAATCGAAGGACATGCGGAATTGTCCACATGGCCCCTGAGCTGCTTCGCCTTGGCCCTGATCATGCCGACGGTCTCGATCTCCTCCGCTTCGAGGACCCAAGTGACGCCGGGAACATTGTCCGGAACGCGGCCGTAGACCTCGCTTTCGAAGCCCTCGACGATCTCAGGCCTGCGGACCTCCCACCACTGCTTCGCGGTGGTCACTTTCTTGCCCGCATTTGTCTTGAGGATCTCCGGAAGCACAGGGAAAGGATTGGCCTTGCTTTCGTCATAATTGGCAGCATGAGGACTGCTCTCGTCTGCATCGAAAGCATGTCTTATAGACTTGATGCCAAGCTGGTCAAGCATGTTCTGGTGGTCCTGCTGTGCAGTGAAAGTTACCGGTTCCTGCGCGAAGGCTGCTGCGCAGAACAGGCAGCCGGCGATTAAAAGAAATATCTTTTTCATATTAATTGGTTTTAGCTGCTACTAAGTTAGTCCATTATCCTCAGAAAATAATCATTAATGCGCAAAAAGTATAAAAAATGCCCACCCAGGCGGGCGGACCTTTTCATATCCCCGGACCCCGAAATGATTATATACGCATATTTGGATGATACCATCCGGTTTTTTTCATTAAATTTAGCATCGCACATTCTAATCATTAATATTTATACAATGAGCGATTTATCACAAGCACTGAGAAAGAGCGCCTCCACCATCATCCTTGGAGTCGCACTTGCCGGGAGTCTTGCCGGCCTGGGGTACAGCATCCACAGCAACAGACAGATGCAGAAGACCTACGAACACAACATGCACGCGCTGAGCGATACCATCCACTATTATGCAGGCAAAAACGGGGTTACTGTTGCGAACAAGGACATCTGGGTCGGACCTATCAACGATGCCTTCAAGGAGCGGTTCAAGGAACTGCAGGAGCAGTTGGACAACATGAAGATCAAGAATGCAGACCAGGTCGTATATGTCGAAACCGAAGTGGTGAACGAAGTCCACGATACGACCTACATCATAGACCGTAACCTCGAATACCTCAAGAAAGAATTCAGTTTCAGCAACAGTTTCCGGGACCTGGAAGGATATATGGAATTGAATAATAACAATCTCGGATTGAACATCACCAGGGATGTCGTACGCGCCGACTATACCCTGGCCATCAAAGACGGCCGGGTATATCTTTCGTCCGACAATCCATATGTATTATACAACGAGATCCAGGGAGTCACGATCCCGAAACCGAAGAAGCCGAAATTCTCGGTCGGCATAGGGCCACAATTCGGAGTAGGCTTCGATGTCGTTACCAGCAAACCGGGTATCTACGCCGGAGTCGGCATCAGCGCCAACTATAATCTCCTGTCATTCTGACCCGGTTAGTTCTTCATATGAACATCTAACTGAGGGAAAGGGAACGAAATGCCGTTCTTAGGCATCTCCTTGTAAATCTGCTCGTTGAGCCAGTGTTCGACTTTCTTGTAATCTTGGGCAAGCACCCATACGCGAAGCTTGATCGTAACGGCACTGTCCTTCAACTCATCAACATACACTTTGGGGTTCTTTGCGCCAGGTGTCCCCTTATCAAGGATCTTCGGCTGCTCCTTGACCATTTCAAGCAGCAATGAACGGACCTGCTCGAAATCAGTACCATAAGGAACATTGAACCTCACGCTGAGGCGGTGGGGATTGCGGCAGCTGTAGTTGTCGATGGTTCCGTTGGAAATGGCACCGTTGGGGATAGTGACCTCACGGTTGTCTGTGGTTACCAGTTTAGTATGTACGATGGTGATTTCGGAAACACGGCCGAAAAAGCCTTGGGCCTCGATGAACTCACCAACCTTGAAAGGCTTGAAGGCCAGAAGGATAAGGCCTCCGGCAAAATTCTGGACCGTACCGCTCATCGCCATGCCGATGGCCATGCCGCCTGCTGCAAGCAATGCGGCAATGGAAGTGGTGTTGACCCCCAATGTGCCGACCATGGAAAGGATGAGTACTATCCAGAGGAGAGCGGTAACCAGGCTCTGGATGAATGAGGACAACGTGGAATCGGATTGCCTTTTTTCAAATCCCCTTGCAATTATCTTCTTCGTTTTACGGATAAGCCAGGCTCC
>JBGUGW010000183.1:0-2029 GCA_045111695.1 Candidatus Cryptobacteroides sp.
CACAAGATACTTGCACTCCCCTCTCCTGATGGAAAGATCACTGCTGACCAGGTCCGCGAAGCACTGGAAGACCATTTCAGCGATGCAAACCACGAACATATGGTCATGCCCGGGATGGTCTACATATCCTTCTCTACGGAGTCGGGAACCATATATAGCAGGGAGGAGCTGACCGCGATCAGTGAAATTTGCCGCAATTATGAGATCCCGCTCTTCGTGGACGGAGCACGACTGGGTTACGGAATGGCAGCCAGCGAACTGATAGAGGGCGACAACGCTTTGACGCTTAAGGATTTTGCAAAACTTGCAGATGTGTTCTATATCGGCGGGACCAAGCAGGGAGCGCTCTTCGGCGAGGCCGTGGTCATCACCAACGACGCCCTCAAGGAAGACTTCCGCTACTGCATCAAGCAGGGCGGCGGCATGCTGGCCAAGGGCCGCCTGCTGGGCATCCAGTTCGCCGCCCTCTTCGAGGACGGCCTGTACATTGATGCCGCCCGCGGCGCCGTCAGCAAGGCCGCCCGCATCCGCAAGGCACTCGAGGACAAGCATTTCGAATTCTTCGTGGACAGCCCGACCAACCAGGTATTCCCCATACTCACCAGTGAGCAGGTGGAGACGATGGAGAAGGATTTCGGCTTCGAGATATGGAAGAAATTCCCCGACGGGCGCATCGCCGTCAGGTTCTGCACCAGCTGGGCTACTCCGGAAGCCAATGTCACCCTCCTCGTAGGTGCCATAAGAAGGCTCTGACAATCAAACATATATGAGACGCGCATCGCTTCTGACCATCCTGCTGCCGGCCGTAATGGCATTCGCAGCGGCCCCTGACTACACGCAGTACGTCAACCCCTTTGTAGGGACAGATTTCCACGGACATACGTTTCCGGGGGCGGCATGGCCTTTCGGCATGGTCCAGCTCAGCCCCGACACCAGACCGATGTCCGGCAACTGGGACGGATGCTCTGGCTACCACTACTCTGATGAATACATCTACGGCTTCAGCCATACGCATCTGAGCGGAACCGGTTGCGACGACCTCTGCGACATCCTGTTCATGCCTGTAAGGGACTACGATGGCTATATGGACAAGGAGCGTTATCGCTCGCATTTCAGCCACTCGCGTGAGGCGGCGGAACCCGGGTACTACGAAGTATACCTCGAGGACCCCGGCATGACAGCCTCGCTCACCGTCGGGCGCAGAAGCGGCCAGCATAGATACGAGTTTGCAAAAGGAGCAGAACCTCAGATAATCATAGACCTTGAGCACCGTGACTATTTGCTGGAGTCTGATATCAAGAAGACAGGCGAAAACAGCATCGCAGGCTTCCGCAAGTCCAGGAGTTGGGCGGACGGACAGGGCGTTTATTTCTGGGCCGAATTCAGCCAGCCGGTTGAAACCTTCCGCACTTTCAGCAAGGAAGACGGCATGCACAATGGGGCCCACCTCTATTTCAAGCGAAGCAAGTCTAACACCATCTATGTCCGCGTCGGCATTTCCTCCGTCTCTACCGAGAATGCGCGGCAGAACCTCGAGGCCGACCTCGCGGCTACGGCGGGCAAGGGAAGCTTTGCCAAAAGCTTCGACAAAGCCCGCAGCGCCGCGCGAAGCGCATGGAACGACTACCTCTCCAAGATTGCCGTCAGCGGAGGGACAGACGCGCAGATGCGCAATTTCTACACTGCGCTTTACCACACCGCCATTCATCCATCCCTCTTTTCCGACGTCAACGGAGAATACCGCGGGATGGACGGAAAGACGCATGTAGCAGATGGTTATGACCGTTATACGGTATTCTCCATCTGGGATACTTTCCGTGCCCTGCACCCCCTTTTCTGCCTGATCGAGCGCGAGCGCACGACGGACTTCCTGCGGTCGTTCCTGTCCATTTACGACGAAGGCGGAAAGCTCCCGGTCTGGGAACTGCATGGCTGGGAGACGGACTGCATGATAGGCTACAACTCCGTATCCGTCATCGCCGACGCACTGTCCAAGGGCATAGGAGGAGTGGACTACAATGCCCTGCTC
>JBGUGW010000184.1:0-1315 GCA_045111695.1 Candidatus Cryptobacteroides sp.
TGCTGCCAATTGCTGCGCAGGGGCTTGAGGAGTTCCGAACCCATGTACATAGCGCGGCCTTCATCCGTCAGGGAAGCCGCGCTGGAAGAGACCTGCAGTGTGGTCACTCCGTCGTCCTCGCCTGCCATGGAGTCATAGATATACAGCTTGCTCACGACAGGAAAACTCCTGCCGGTATGGCTTTCACCAGCCTCGGGCGTATCCAGGATCATTACGACGTCGCTGTCGAGAAGCATGATATACTGGGAAGCCGTATCCTTGGAGGCATAGTCGCCTGCGGCGTCCTTGACCAGATTGTACACCTTGACCGCTTCCGCACCGTCGAAGAGGTCGGACTCGAGGCCGTAGGCCAGGGCGTCCGCCGCACGGTTGTTGAACAGCGAATCACGCCCGTCCGGAGACTCGAGATAGACTACGGACAATGATTTTCCGGCCAGGTCAAGACCCGACTCGGAAGGCTTGCGGGACTCCATCTGCATGACATAGGCCGAAGGAGCGCAGGAAGCCAGGGCGGCACCGCAAAGCGCCGCGATCACGAAAGATAAAACAGAAAGACTTTTCATATCTCAATCATTCGACAATTTCAGCGATAAGGTCGTACTCGTCCGCTCCGACGATACGGACGTCAATGAAGCTTCCGACGGGCGACCCGGAAGGATACCTTACAAGAATCTCGCCATCGACGTCGGGACTCTCGTAACGGCTGCGGCAGACGAGTATACCGTCAACCCAGTCGTCCACGAGGACACGCTCGACGTTTCCGACACGCGAGCGGTTGAACTCCAGCGAAATCTCCTTCTGGAGCGACATCAGGGCATCCAGGCGGGCGTTCTTGACATCCTCCGGGATATTATCCTCGAAATGCTCCGCGCCGTAGGTGCCTTCCTCCTCTGAATAGGTGAAGGCTCCGAGGCGCTCGAAACGGGCTTCGCGGACGAAATCCAGCAACTCTTCGAAATCCTCCTCCGTCTCACCGGGATGACCTACGATCATGGTGGTGCGCAGCGCCACTCCGGGGACCTTCTCACGCATCTTGCGGATGAGCGCACGCGTCCATGCTCCGTCCACATGACGGTGCATCATGTCCAGCATCCTGTCGGATACATGCTGGAGAGGGATATCAAGATAAGGGCATATCTTGGGATTGGAGGCCATTTCGTCAAGGACGTCCTCGGGGAAATCGGCCGGATACGAATAATGGATGCGTATCCACTCTATCCCCTCCACTCCCGAGAGCCTGCGGAGCAGTTCCGCGAGCGCCCGGCGGCGGTAGAGGTCCAGGCCGTAATAGGTCGTGTCCTGTGCGATGACGACG
>JBGUGW010000185.1:0-4966 GCA_045111695.1 Candidatus Cryptobacteroides sp.
GGCGAGAAGATCGGTAAGGGTTGCCATAATCAGTTAAAATTTAGTGTTTCAGTGTTTTCGGTTAAATAATCATGTGGCCGGAATGCCATCCGGTTTGGTAAAAATAATAAAATATCCTGAATTGTGGAGAAAGTTACCGTTTTTTTTGCAATTTCCTAAAACTGTTGTAAATTTGCAGTCCCGTTTTCGGCGGGGTATTGACATAAGCACATTGAGATATGGTGTAATGGTAGCACTACAGATTCTGGCTCTGTCAGTGAGGGTTCGAATCCTTCTATCTCAACAACCCCTCGGGGTTTATGATGGCGGGGTAGCTCAGCTGGTTAGAGCGTCGGATTCATAATCCGGAGGTCGTGGGATCATGCCCCACTCCCGCTACCCAACAGCAACATAAGTAAGCGGCCTGTATGAAGCCCTTACGCCCAATAACTTCAATATATATGTTCCGGCGCTTTGCACAGCGGCGGTTTTTTTGTATATTGCGGTGCCATGAACAGGCTTCTGGATGAAATGCTTTCCCATGCCGACCCGGCGCAGGTGGAGGGGCTGTCGCGGTTCTTCAAGACCGGACCGGGACAATACGGCGAGGGGGACAGGTTCCTTGGGATCAAGGTGCCGGTGACCCGTGTCGTGGTGAAGGAGTGCTGGAAGGGGACGGATTTCGAAGACCTGGAGGAATGCATCGCCAGCGAATACCACGAGGTGCGGCTGGCGGCCCTGCTCTGCCTGGTGGCGATTTTTGAGAATGCAGGGAAGAAGTCCGGCAGGAATGAAGGGCTGCAGCAGCGCTGCGTCGACTTTTACCTCGCCCATACGGACCGGATCAACAACTGGGACCTGGTGGACCTGTCCTGCTATCCGCTGCTGGGCGTATGGCTGCTGGACAAGGAGCGCGGGCTGCTGTATGACTTTGCCCGCAACGGCAGGACCATGTGGGAGCAGCGGATAGGCATGGTGAGCACGATGATGTTTATACGGCACGGGCAGCTGGACGATACCTTCGCCATCGCGGACATCCTGCTGCACCATCCGCATGACCTGATACACAAGGCCGTTGGCTGGCTGCTCCGCGAAGCCGGCAAGCGCGACGGCGGCGCCCTGCGGGCCTGGCTCGCGCCGCGAGCTTCGGACATGCCGCGTACCATGCTGCGTTACGCCATCGAGAAGTTCCCCGACGATGAGCGCCGCATGTATTTGGCGAAATGACACTTTTTCAATGCTATCATGCAGTAATTAAGTATATATTCCGTTTTAGGGTCAGAACATATACGGAATCACTATGAAAAAGATTTGTTTGGTATTAGGCGCAATCTTGCTGCTGGCGGGATGCGACCAGAGTGAAGGTGGGCTTCCCCAGGCCTGGGATTTTATCAGTACCGGATGTGCATCCGAGACCAAGGCCGGCATGTATGGTGCCGAGCCCAGCCTGAGACTCGAGTATACCGAGACGGGGCTTCTGGTTACGAGGAAGAATGCTGAAATGAACTGTGCGATCAAGAACGGCGGCATCGGATGTGATGCCTTCGTAGAGGGAGGGGTGATCCTGTACAAGACATATGAAAAGGACGGCCCTAAGGCGAATTGCATCTGCCTCGTGGAAGAGATGTCTTCAACCGTGAGCGGCCTCACGGAAGGCGCTGATTATACCTTGTACTATTGGTGTACGTCTGAGATGCCGCTTGTGCCTATCGACTTCACTTATGAAAAAGGCTTCGTAATGGTCATTGACCCCGACCTCTATGCTGCTCCGCTCGTCGACAACGGCGACGGCACCTGGAGTCCTGATGTAACTGTTTGGAAATAATCCGTTTTTACCATGAAACGATTCATACTCATCCTTTTTTCAGCGACCCTCCTTCTGGCGTGCTCGAAGGAGACGACCGTGCAGTTGGTCAAGTTCACCGACACGGGCTGCGACAAGAGTTCGCTGGCTCCTGCAACCAAAAGCGGTTCAGACTCCCAGCTGATACTCGAATACTCCGAGGAAGGCCTGGTCGTTACAAGGACCAATGCCATCATGAACTGTTCCATCGGGCAGGGAGGCATCTCCTGCGACGTGTCTTTCGAAGACAATGTCATCCATTACCATGCATACGAGACGGACGGCCCTATCATGAAATGCCTTTGCCCCGTGAAGGAGATGTCTTCCGTCATTTCCGGCCTGAGGGTGGGCAGGGAATATGTCCTCGACTATACTTGTAGCGACACCCCTTTCGCGCCGATCAGTTTCACTTACCAGAAGGGCATGAAGTTGATCCTGGACGCCGACCTTTACACGCTCTGACGATATGAAACGTGTATTTTTCATCATCCTGTCAACATGCCTCCTCTGGACCTGTTCCAAGGAATCAGAAAATGTGAGACTGGTGAGTTTCACCGATACCGGCTGCGGCAGCGAAGTGATTGAGATGGCTACGAGGGGCGGTGACGACTCCGCTTACTCCTGGTCCCAGTTGATTCTATCTTACTCAGAAGAAGGCCTGGTCGTCACCAGGACCAACGCCCAGATGAACTGCGGTATCAAGAACGGGGGCATAGCCTGCGACGTCTCCATCGATGGAAATGTCATCCGCATGCATGTCTATGAAAAAGGTGAGAAAATGAGGTGCATGTGTCCCGTCAAGAAGATGTCCTCGACTATCTCCGGTCTGGGCCTCGGAAAGGACTATGTGTTGGAGTATTTCTGCGGGGACGCGCAATACGGACCTTTCGAGTTCCGCTATGAAAAGGGATACCAGCAGATGATAGACATAGAGCTTTATCGTCTGTAAATCCGCTTTTTTCTTAAAATGAAGCAATCCTGTGTACTTATCCTTGCTGCGGCGCTGCTGACGGCATGCGGCCGCGGGCCCGTCCCGGCTGCGCCGGACTACGGCAGCACCGCCGCCTGGTACACCGTCGAACGCGGCGGTGCCGCAGACCTTTTTTACATCAGTTCCACCGAGACAGTCGATCATCCCGATGCGAAGGGAAGGACCATCCATTTCGCCGAGGCTGCCGACTCGGCGAAATGTACGGGTATTCGTTTCGAGATGCAGGGCGTCGACCGCCGTTTCGGCGGGGAGCTCAATTTCCATTCTCCCTATTACCGCCAGGTCACCATGGATACCTATGCCGACATGAAGGCGCTGAAGCGCCGTTTCCCCGTGGCGATGGGTGATGCCCGCAGGGCCTTCAAGCATTACCTGAAGGAGGTCAACGGGGGCCGTCCGTTCGTGCTGGCGGGTTTCAGCCAGGGCGGACAGATTGTCGTCGAACTACTCAAGGAGATGCCCGACAGCATAGCGCAGAGGATGGTGGCCGCTTATGTCCTCGGCTGGAAGATATCCAAGGAAGAGCTGGAGAAGTATCCGGTCATCCGGCCGGCGCAGCGCTCCGACGACACCGGCGTGACCATCTGCTACAACTCTGTGCGCCGGCCTGAGGATGCCTCCGAACTTGTCAGTGGCGGCAATGCCGTCGCCATCAATCCCGTCAACTGGCGCACGGACTCCACTCCGGCCATCATGCACGACACGCTGACGGTCACGCTCGATCCTGCGACCAAGCTTCTGCTTGTGGACGGGTATGATGTCGTGGATTATGACACTTCATTCTTCAGTGAAGGCTGTTACCACACCTTCGAAATCCGCTGGTACAGCGATTATCTGCTCGAAAACATAGAGGCACGCACCGAAGCCTGGCTGGAGGAGAACGGCCGGTAGACTACGGTACGGGATCATATCCGCTGCCGCCCCATGGGTGGCAGCGCAATATGCGTTTCAGCGAGAGCCAGAACCCCTTTATCGGACCGTATTTGCGGAACGCCTCCAGTGCATACTGCGAGCATGTCGGCGTGAAGCGGCAGGTCGGCGGCTTGAGCGGGGATATGCATCGGCGGTAGAAGAGTATCAGCCCTATGAAAGGGGCGCTCAGCACCTTGCGCACGACTCGGCGTATGTCAGACCACGCACTCATACGGACTGGGCGGATATAGACTGCAGGATGTTGGCCACATCCTGACGTATTGCCTGATAATCAATGATTTCCTTGGAATTGTAGACCAGCATGAGGTCCAGGGGTCCTGCTACGCCGAGCAGTTCCTTCTGGGTGCGGTAGCTCTCGCGAAGGCGGCGCTTCAGGAGGTTGCGCTTTACAGCGCGCTTGAAAATACGCTTGGAGACTGAGACCATGATGCGGTTGGTCTCGCTGCCGCCGGGGTTGAGGACGCAATACTTCAGACAGCCCGACGTGCCCCAGCGCCCTTTCTTCATCAGGGCACCGATGGCTGTCTTGCCTGACAGCCGCTCATGCTTGGGCAGTGTCCGGTCCATGTCTCCGTGGAGATATATTATTGGTTGTCCTTAAGGTAGCTTTCGATGGCTCCGGCGACGGAGCGGTGCTCCGGCGAGGGGGCCTTGACTGCGATCTGCAGTCCGGCGTCCTCCATGGCCTTCACGATGGAACGGCCGTAGGAGATGAAACGGATGCCTCCCTGAGTGAACTCCGGGAAGTTCTTGTACAGGGACTCCACGTCTGAAGGGTTGTAGAACACGATCATGTCGTACGATGCCGGATCAAGTCCCTTGAGTTCGTTGGATACTGACTTGACGAGGACCACGGTCGTATAGTCCAGTCCCTTCTCGTCGAAAAGCCTGGTCATGGCCTCCGGCTTGGAGTTGTCGGAAGTGGTGATCAGGAACTTCTCCCCCTTGTGCTTGGTGCCGATGAGGTCGATGACCGACTGAGGGGTGCCGTTGCCGTAGAAGATCTTGCGCTTGCGGAAGATGATGTGCTTCTGAAGGTACATGGCCACAGCCTCCGTGGTGCAGAAATACTTCATGGTCTCCGGGATCTTGATCCTGAGGTCATCCGCCATCATGAAATAAGCGTCGATGGCATGCCTGGAGGAAAAGACGACGGCAGTGAAATCGAGGAAATTGATCCTCTGCGCCCTGAACTCCCGTGAGGCAAGGGGCTCGATGGA
>JBGUGW010000186.1:0-3677 GCA_045111695.1 Candidatus Cryptobacteroides sp.
AACCTTCCTCGCGAGACCTTGATCCAACCGTCGTCACCATATATCTCCACTCCCTGTCCGCGGGTTTCGCAGGGCTCTTCGGATACTATGATGCCATTGTCGTACTTGAAGGTGAGATGCTCGTAGTAGCTGTATCCTTCAGGTATGATCTCGACCGGACCGGACCGGTCCTTGCCGATCGCCCACTGCACGATATCGAACATATGGGCTCCCCAGTCCGCCATGAAACCGTTGCCGAGACCTTTGTAGAAACGCCATTTGGCCCAGAATGCTTCCCTCTTTTCCAGGGTGTTCAGCGGATTGAGGTCGGAATGGTAGTGGAATGATGTCGGGAGAGGTCCCAGCCATTTGTCCCAGTTGAGTCCTGCGGGTACGGGCATCTCCGGAAGGTCGTAAGGTATGGGGCAGGGGGAGTTGGGATTTGTGGCGTCCCTTCCGACATAAGCCTTGATCTTGCGTATGGTGCCGAGTTCTCCCTCGCGGACCATGTTGGTAGCGTGGATGAACTCGTTGCTGGAGCGTTGCATGCTTCCGACCTGGAGGATGCGGTTGTACTTGCGTACTGCCTTGACGAGCTGCTGGCCTTCGTAGATGGTCAGGGTCATGGGTTTCTCAAGGAAAATGTCTTTTCCGGCCTTGCATGCCGCGATGGCGATAAGGGCGTGCTGGTGGTCAGGTACGGCGATGACGACTGCGTCGATGTCCGGCCTTGCAAGCAGGTCCTGATAATCTTCGTAGACGTCAACTTTGACTTTCTTTTCTCCCAAGGTGGTGTAATGCTCCGTCACTAAGTGCACGAAGCGCTCGCGCTTGATATCATAGACATCACATCCTGCGACTACGCGGACATCCTCCATGGGGAGGAAAAGGTTGAGCAGCATCAGGACCTGCTGTCCCAGGCCGATGAATCCGAGGTTGACTTTGTCGTTGGCGGGCTTTTTAGCCGCAGCAGGTGCGGGGGCTGACGCTGCGCGCATCAAGCCGGATGGCAGCATGATGCCTGCCGCTCCGATGGCTGATGCTTTCAAGAAATCTCTGCGTTCCATAATTTGAGTGATTGGTTATAGTTTTGTTAAATATAGTGATAATTTCTTTGATAATCACAGTAATAAGGGAGGATTATCTCATCTGCCACCAATCCCAGGTGAATCCGTCACCCTTGAATACGAAGAACAGGTCATGAATGCCGGAGGCTCCCTTCAAAGAGCAGCTGACGGTCCTGTAACCATTACCCGGTTGGATGCTCATTGTGCCGGCAAGGGGGCCGTCGACAGCATCCATCCTTATTTCTACGACGGAAGGCTTTATGGCACTTACGTTCATTTGGAGAGTCTTTGCGCCTTTCTTGAAGTCCACGCCGGATACTTTCAGGTATTCGTCCGCATCGATGTCGGTTACGACGATTACGCTTCCGCTTTTCTGTGTCTTAAGGCCGTATCCCCAGGACATTGTCTCCGCTTCCACTTTCCGGAACGGATTGAAGGACTGGATCTGTTCCAGGACGTTGTCCTGCCAGTATGGCACCTTTTGGATGCTTCCGTCAGGGTTGTAATGCATTTCCGCCGCGGAAACACTGCGCCTTTCATGGTGACGGAAAGTCTCCAGATGCATGATTTCATAGTTGAGACCGAAAACATATGACCTGCCTTTGTAGTCTATGATCCCGGGATGATTGCCCCTGGTGCGCCATGTGCGGTCCATGATATGTCCCATGGATCTCCAGGGACCGGTCGGACTGTCGCTCATCGCGTAACCTATTCCCTCCGGGCAACACGTGGACGCGAAGGCCAGGTAATACTTGCCGTTATGCTTGTAGAACCATGGACCTTCCTGATAGTACTCTATCTTGTAATCGAGCTTGTGGATGTCGCTGGCCAGTGAGATCATGTCATCGTTGAGTTCAGCCCAATATACATTGGGGTTGCCCCAGTACATATAAGCCCGACCGTCGTCATCTATCCAGACGGTAGGGTCTATGTCTTCCCAGTGCTCCCTTTGCCAGACAAGGGGCTCTCCCAGGGGATCCACGAACGGACCATATGGAGAATCAGCAACCAGCACTCCTATCCCGTGTCCGTGGATAGGGCAGTACATGTAGAACTTCCCGTTCCTTTCCACGACCTGGAGGGCCCAGGCGCCGTTGTCGCCGTCGTACCATTTGAAATCCTTCAATGAAGCCACTGCACCGTGATCCTGCCAGTTCACCATATCCTCAGAGGTGTACAGCAGCCAGTCCTTCATGACAAAGCCGTTGGCGTAGTCTTCGTCATGGGTTGTATACAGGAAAACCTTGCCGTCATATACCATAGGGGCGGGATCTGCAGTGTATTTCGTCTGGATGATCGGCATGTTGACATGTGCGTTGAATTTCCACCAGTCAAGGTCGAAGAGCTCCTCGTCGCCGCCGTGGAAGAGCAGGTATACATCATGCTTGCCGGTAACGCCGGGACGCACCGGAGCGGTTATCATCATGTTGTCGTTATTGACGGGGACGGTGGCGATGGGCCTTTCCTCGATCATCCCGTCGATGAAGAAGTCTATACTGCCCGGGTTCTTGAAATTGAGCATCTCGATGACTACCATCGTAGCCTCCTCATCGCCGAAATCCACCTCACGCACCTTGATCCAGTCCCCATTGTGTATGGAAGTCACATAGTGCCGCGTTCCAGGCAGGCGGTCGACCTTTACGCCGTAGCTTTCGGCCATAGTCTCGGCCTCGACGGTGACGTACGGGTTGACTGTCCCTATCGGGTCAGGTCCTTCCTTTGTGGCCGGGATGAAAGGTATGGTGCCGTCCTGGTTGAACTTGAACTCCTCCACGGCTGCGCTTCGGTGGTAACTGCTGCCATTCGGCAGCGATGCGGTGTGGTAGAACATGTAGTCATGTCCTTTGTAATTGACATATCCGCCGTGTATGGTTATGCTGTTTGGGATACGGTCCATTATCTGGCCTCCGTATTTCCACGGACCGTTGATGGTGGGAGCTGTGGAATAGGCCATATACTCGGGGATGCCCCCTGCCGGATAGATCGCATAATAGATGCCGTCACGCTTGCACACCCAGGGGCCCTCTTCGTAAGCGGTCATGTCGACCACCTTCCCCAATGACCATTTGGTCCTGGGCACGAACGGTCCGAAAGCTTCGGGGTCGGGATATCCGGGAACTTCCTTGTATCCGTCCTTGAACGATATCATATCGTCGTTCAATTGGCCGTAGAAGAAACCTTGCAGACCCCAGAACAGCCAGGCCGAACCGTCATCATCCACCCAGACGGTGGGGTCTATGAAACCGTTCCCGTATGCCAGCGGGCCGCCGATGGCGTCCTCCCACGGCCCTTGTGGATCGTCTGCAACTGCTACGGCAAGGCATTCGCCGTAGCCTCGGGCCATACAGCAGCAGTACCAGTACCATTTTCCGTTCCTCTCGACAGCCTGGGATGCCCATGCGCGGTTACCTTGAAGCGCCCAACTGAAAGTGGCGGTGGACATCGGGGTGCCCAGGTAGGTCCAGTTTACCATGTCTTCGGTACTGAACAGCACCCAGTCTTTCATCTTGTAATTCGTAGCGTCATCCTCGTCGTGGTCTACGAACATGTAGAGTTTACCGTCGTGTACGTAGGGTGCGGGGTCAGGAGTGTACATTACGGAAGTGATGGGATTCTGGGCTAAGGCGGCTA
>JBGUGW010000187.1:0-6773 GCA_045111695.1 Candidatus Cryptobacteroides sp.
CGGGACACCTTCGACCATGCAGTCCATGTGCGATTATGACGATGTGGTCGGGGATGTGCTGGATTATTTCCGCGCCTTTGCAGTGAAGGCTGCGGAGAACGGCATCTCGGACTGGATCCTCGATCCGGGCTTCGGCTTTGCCAAGACAGTAGAGCAGAACTACCAGTTGATGGAAGGGCTGGAGAGTTTCACCTCTCTCGGACGCCCCGTGCTGGTGGGCATCTCCCGCAAGAGCTTTATATACAAGCCTTTGGGCCTTAAGCCGGAAGATGTGCTGACCGCCACGCAAGTGATGCATATGGCTGCGCTTGAGCGCGGCGCCGACATCCTTCGCGTACACGATGTCGCCGCCGCCCGCGAGACTCTCTCGCTATACCGTATGCTTCACGGCTGCTAGCGCTCCTTGATATCCCAGAAAGAAAGGGTGATTTTCGATTCTACATTCTTCTCCACTTCGTCCGGAAGCAGGGGGAAGAAGTCCAGTCCTGTGATGTCCTCGAGTTCGTCCACGGTCATGGCGCAGTCGTCCAGCCAATAGCGCTTGTCGTCATTGTCCATCACGAATGCTATCGCGTGGTATTTGCCCCTGTTCTCGGCTAGGACGGCCTTGAAGAAACTGTCCGGAACGGTGACGCCCCGGTCCCCGATGATGCCGTAGCGGTTGGTGCCGACGATGGGCCCTGAGACGACCCATACCTTTCCGTAGTCCCTGGCCCAGCGGCGCACCTGCTTCTCCAGATAATTCCAGTCGCCCTTATTAAGCTCCTCGTCCTGGGGACAGATGTTGGTGAGGTAGAAAGTGTCGTTCATGGCCTCTTCATCCCATTGGAAATCAGCGGCGCAAGCCATGTGCCCGCGCGTCCATCCCGAGTCGAAATAGTCCTCACGCATTGCCTGGGTGCCCTTGTATGTCGGGTCCATCCTGAAAACGGATTCGTCCCGGTCCACGTCGCCGCGCGTCTCGTCGGCCGTTAACTCGTACGCCACCCATTCGGGGAGTCGTGCCTCGGCATTGTACGAAATGATGAATCCCGTGTGCGTGAGTATGATGTCATCGCCGGATGTGGCGGGGAGTTCCATCAGCCCTTCGGGGAGAGGCTCTTCCGGACTTGTCAATCCGGGGAAAACCTTGGAGATGAGGCCTGTCTCCTCCTGAAGGAGGTAAATGGCACATATCAGGACGAGCAATGCTCCGTAGATATATGAGGTGCGTTTTTTCATCTGTCGGGATGTTTTTGCAAAAATAATCATTATATTCGCAAATACGCGCCGATGATCCAACAAACTAAATATTAAGCTTATGTCAGAAGAATTCGAGAACATCAAGGAGAACTCCGAGGAGTTCAAGCAGAAGGTCGACGAGATGAAGTCCGACGTCAAGGAAGCCTACGAGAACGTCAAGGAAGGTGCTGCGGCCGCATTCGCTACGGCCAAGGAGAAGGCCCAGAGCACAGTCGAGGACATCAAGAAGGAGATTGACGACTACTCAGACGAGATGGACCCTGATGATGTCAACAAGAACAAGCTCATGGCTGTCCTAGCTTACATCGGCCCGCTCGTGATCATCCCTATCCTTGTTGCCAAGGACTCCAAGTTCGCCAAGTTCCACGCCAACCAGGGCCTTATCCTGTTCCTTATCGCCCTCGTCTGCAGCCTTCTCACCAAACTCAAGCTTATCGGCTGGCTGTTTAGAGTATGCGGCGCAGTGGTGTTCATCCTTGCCGTCGTAGGCATCATCTATGCCTGCCAGGGCAAGGCCAAGGAACTCCCCGTCGTCGGCAACTGGAAGATCCTCAACTGATTGTCATTTGTATAGTGGTGAAGGATAGACGCCGGTGTCAGCAAGCTCCTTGAACTTGGCGACGACGGCGGGACGGTCTTCCTTGTAGGTGACGCCGAACCAGCGCGAAGGGGTGGTGAGGACGTCTGTGCGCGCCTGGCCGGACTTGACCATGCAGTCGACGGCGTAGGGGATGTAGTACTCTTTCTTGAGTTCGGAGGCATTCTTCTCCAGGAAATCCTCGAAGATGGCCGCGCTGCCGGCGAAATAGTCGGGGGTGAATCCCCACATGTTCATCGAACAGAGTGCCTTGCCGTCGAGGACGACGCGCTCGCCGGTGGCTGAGTTGTCGCCGCGTACGACACCGTCGGCCTCCTTGAGGATGTTGAGGTGCTCCACGATGTCGGTGAGGCGGCGGTCGGCGTCGTACGAGCAGATGCCACGGCTCACGCCGCCGGACTCTGAGAGGGTGTTCTCAAGCTCGAAACCTACGATGGAGTATACTCCGCGGCTGTTTTCGTGCTCGCGGAGCCAGTCGCCGAGGATGCGGAACGAGTCCTTGCCGTAATAGTCGTCTCCGTTGATGACGGCGAAAGGCTCGTGGATAGCCCCGGCGGCCATCAGGACCGCATGCGCGGTACCCCAGGGCTTCTGCCGCTCGGGGTTGAGCGTGAAGCGGGAAGGGATCTTGTCCAGCTCCTGCGTTACGAAGACGAACTCCAGCGGCTCGCCGTCGATGCAGCGCACGCCGGCGTATTTCTGGCGCACGGTCTGCTCCATCTGCTCGCGGAAATTCTCCCGGACGATGTATACGACCTTGCCGAAACCGGCCTTAACGGCATCGTATATGGAATAGTCGATGATGGTCTCCCCGTTGGGGCCGAGACCGTCCATCTGTTTGAGTCCGCCGTAACGGCTGCCCATTCCGGCAGCGAGAACCAGCAATGTAGGTTTCATTTCTCTCTGATTTTGCATTTATCTCCGCAAATTTAACTATTTTTGTACAAATACGACTGTATCGCAATGGGCAAGTTCGACAAAATCTGGAACCGGTCAAAGGACGGAACGAACCGTGAGGAACGCTCTTTCGTCCGATATGTCCTGATTTCCACGGCGATATTCCTTCTCTTCATCTGTGTCATCAAGCGCGACAACCTCTTCCGCTGGATCGAGGCCGGGTTCAACGTGCGCAGGCAGGAGAAGCAGATGGAGTTCTACGAGGCCGACATAGCGCGTCTCAAGGACGAGGTCAAGAGCCTCACTACAGACAAGGACACGCTCGAGAAGTTCGCCCGCGAAAAGTTCCTCTTCTCCGAACCGGGAGAGGATGTATACGTAATTGAATGACATCTGAGATGAAAACGATTGAGAAAAAGTACCTGGTCCCGTTCATCCTGGTGACCCTGCTCTTCCTCTTATGGGGTATTGCCAACAACATGACGGATACGCTCCTGAGCGCGTTCAAGAAGATCATGTCGATGTCCGATACCCAGACGTCGTTCATCCAGCTGGCTTTCTACGGATCGTATTTCTGCTTCGCGCTGCCCGCTGCCATCTATATCCGCAAGTATTCGTACAAAAGCGGAGTGATCCTCGGCCTGGCGCTTTACGCGGCCGGCGCGATCCTGTTCCTTCCGGCCGCCAAGGCCGCTTCCTACGGCTTTTACCTTATCGCCCTCTACATCCTTGCCGGAGGCTGTTCGGTGCTGGAGACCACGGCCAATCCCTACATCCTGGCCATGGGCGCTCCCGAGACGGCAACGCGCCGCCTCAATGTCGCGCAGGCCTTCAATCCGCTCGGTTCCATTACCGGTATACTTCTTAGCAAGTATTTCATCCTCAAGGATATATCCCTCTATTCGGTGTCCGGGACCTACATGACGCTTGGCATAGTGCTGCTGGTCATCCTGGTGGTCATGCTTTTCGCGCGTATGCCCGAGGGACGCGATGACGGTGCGGCCGATTCGCTCGGCGCCTCTTTCAGGCGTCTCTTTAAGAACAAGGCTTATGTATTCGGTGTTGTGGCGCAGTTCTTCTATGTCGGCGCGCAGATCGGCGTCTGGTCCTTCACCATCCGCCTGGTGATGAAGGAGCTCGGCATCGTCGAGGCCCAGGGCGCGACGATCTACCTGATCAGCATCATCTGCTTCAGCGCCGCGCGTTTCCTTTTCACGTGGCTCATGAAGTACTACCGTCCCGCGAAGCTGTTGCTCATCGCTGCCGCGGCCGATATCGTCTGCACCCTGTTCGTGGTACTCCTCGGCGGTACCGGATGGCCGTGCGTCATCGCCCTGATCGCGGTCAGTTTCTTCATGTCCCTCATGTTCCCGACCATCTACGGCCTTGCGCTTGACGGCGTCGAGGATCCCGCCAAGGGCGGTTACGCCGGCGACGCCAAGATCGGCGCCTCCGGCCTGATCATGGCCATCCTCGGCGGCGCGCTCATCACCCCGCTACAGGGTATGGTGTCCGACGCCTTCGGCATCAACCTGGCCTACCTGGTTCCGCTTGTGTGCTTCATCGTGGTGTTCAGTTATGCGATGAGCGTACGCAAAGCCTAAATCCCGACTCCCATGCTGTACCTTATTCTGGCCATACTCTGCGGATCCCTGTTCTCGATCATCTTCAAGCTCTGCCAGCAGCACGATGTTGACGGCAGGCAGGTGACGCTGTTCAACTATGCCGTGGCCTTCCTGTTCACTTTGCTGCCCATCGTCGCACGGGCCGTGTTCGATCCGGGAACGTCGGCGTCCGACTATATTCCCGGGACCTCTTCATGGCTTCTGGCCTTTATCCAGGGCCTGTTGTTCACCTTCGGCTTCATAGTCATGGACCGAAGCACGCAGCGGTCGGGCGTGGCCCTGACCACAGTCTGTGCGCGCGCTTCGCTGGTACTTCCCGTGCTTTTGAGCTGGATACTCCTGTCCCAGCCGGCGCCGTCATGGCTCCCGGTCCTGCTGGTGGTGGCTGCCATGGTCCTGATAATCGGTCCTACCGAATCAAAGCGTGCGGAGCTGACCACCTCGGGAGATCCCGGCCGCATCACAACTGGCGTTATATCCCGCTCATCCTCGGGTGGATCCGGCCGTCACGCGGTCATGCTGGCCCTTCTTGGAGTGTTCCTCGTCTTCGGTCTCTCCGATTTCTTCCTCAAAGTAGTCCAGCATACGGTTGACGGCAACCATTCCGGCAACCCCGTCCTCATCGAGCGCCAGCTCACAGCCCTGACCTGCATCATTTTCCTGATGGCTTCCATCGCATCCCTGATTGTATGCGTGGTTTCCGGCTCGTTCCGCAAGCACCGGGTCAAATGGAGCACTGTCGGCTGGGGCGCATTGCTCGGCTTCGCGAATATCGGCTGCACTTCGTGCATGCTCCGTGCCCTCGCGGCCATGCCGACAGGCGTATTCTACCCGCTCTACAACATAGGCATAGTGCTGGTAGCCACGCTTGTGGGACTGCTTTTCTTCGGTGAAAGGCTGAAATGGGTGCAGGTCGGCGGCCTTGTCCTGGCCGTCGCTGCTATAGCCCTCTCATTCTGATTTTCTAGTAGAACTTGACGATGTCGTCGATGGGCTTGCGGTCGGGCCTGCGGGGGTCTGATGCGCGTTTGCCCAGGCTGATGACTGCCATGACCTGCTCGTTTTCGGGGATGTCGAAGAGCTTGCGCAGGCCGTCGGAGTCGCGCATGCCCATGATGAGGGTATCGAAGCCCTGCTCGCGGGCCTTGAGGATGAAGTAGGCGTTGCTGAGACCGTTGTCATAGGCGCCCCAGCCGTCGCCGACTTCGTTGGCCTGGTTGCCGCGGCCGAAGCCGGACTGGCCCTTGACGAAGGTCGATACGATCATGACGGGAGCGTTGGCGGTGTTGCGGGCGTTGCCCTGGCCTATGAGCTCCTTTACGGCCGCCACCTTCTCTTCGCTCATTGCGACATAGTAGCGTGTGGTCTGGGTGTTGGCCCATGTCGGGGCCTCCATGGAAGTGGCGATGAGGGTGCGGACCTGCGCTTCGGAGATGGTAGTACCGGCTTCGTAGTCACGCACGCTGCGGCGCGATGCGACGATATCGTCGAAAGACTGTGAGGGGACTCCCGCATTGTTGTTGCTGCCGCAGCCCGGCAGAAGCATAAGTGCGGCGATCGATGCCGCGAGGATCAAGGAGATGTTTTTCATGTAATCGGGGTTTTCACAAATATAGCCATTATTTTCTTTTCTTTTATGCTCTTTTTTTGCTACATTGCAACGGAATAGCGGGGAAGTACCCCCGCGATGATGACACTGAACTATTGATCAAATCCAATAAAACCTATTTATGAGAAACCTTTCTTTCATCGCAGTGGCGGCTTTGTCCGCCGCTATGGCTTTGAGCGCCAATGCCCAGAGCATGAAAATGAACGACCTTGATTATTTCGAGGCCAGGGGCACCAACGTGCTCGTGTACAACAACCTTTACAACGGCAGTTTCTATGACGAGAAGTTCGCCGGCCTGGAGATCATCCAGCGCGGCGAGCGCATCTGCACCGGCGGTGGCGTACGCCTTATGAACACCCCGGAGCAGTGGGACATTTTCGGCGAGATCACGGCCAGGGAGGTGAACCGAGCTGACAGCAGCGTCGAGGTCGAAATGACCTACAGGGACTATGACTTCGCCCCCAGGCTCAAGGTCACTCCCAAGGACAAGGGAGTCCTCATCCAGATCCTGCTGAGCAAGCCCGTGCCGCAGAGTCTCGTCGGCAAGGCCGGTTTCAACCTCGCGTTCTTCCCCGCATCGTATTTCGGCAAGAACTACCTGGTGGACGGCATGGCCCGCATCCTTCCCAAGTATCCCATGCATGACACCGAGGTCCATCCCATCTCCGAGAAAATCACCCAGTATTTCGGTGAGTCCACCTTCGACGACAGGGGCAGGGGAGACTTCCTCGTGCCTCTCGCCATGTCCACAGGACACCAGATCGTCCTGGCTCCGGAGGACGAGGCCCTCAGGGTAAGTGTT
>JBGUGW010000188.1:0-3232 GCA_045111695.1 Candidatus Cryptobacteroides sp.
ATCGTTGCAAGGCAATTCGCCTTGATGAAGGAAGCTGGATACAAGAATCTGGTAACTTCCTGCATCACTTCTTTTGGAAACTATACCGAGATCATCGAGACCTGGCGGGAGTTCCCCGAACTGGAGGCAAAGATCCGGGAGAATCTATGGAAGGCCTGCAGGCGCGAGTTCGACATTCCGAAGTATGTTGCCCATGCCAGCGACCTTGTGTACAAATTCAGGGACGATATTGCCGGTATGGCGAAGTTCCACCTTGTCGACGGAGTGACTGGAGAGCCCCTGCGCGTTGTAGAACATATTGGCTGCCACTATTCAAAGATGTTCCCCCACAAGGGTATCGGCGGTGCTGAATACCCCTGCGTACTCAGCGGAATGGTCGAGTCCTGGGGAGGGCATGTTATAGACTATCCCGAGCGCAGGCATTGCTGCGGCTTCGGTTTCAGGCAGTATCTCGTACGGGCCAACCGAGGCTACAGCGTATCCAACACCCACAAGAAGTTCGAGTCGATGGAACCTTATCATCCCGACATGATCATCACCAACTGTCCAGGGTGCCCGTATTTCCTCGACCGCTGGCAATATGTCATCTCCGAGATGGAAGGAAAGACTTATGGGCAGAACGGCTACGGCATTCCCGCTCTCACATATGAAGAGGTGGCGGGCCTCGTGCTGGGCTTCGACCCCTGGGATCTCGGACTCCAAATCCATCAAGTCGCAGTGGAACCCCTTCTTGAGAAGATCGGGATTCCGTACAATTCCAAGACCAAGTATCTAGGTCTGAATGGCAAGGAGATAATGAAACCTGGACTTCCCACTGTCCTGAAATGCTGCTGAAATGAAAGACAACATCGTAATCGTCGGCGGAGGAATCGCCGGAATGGAAGCAGCAAGGCAGCTGCTTATGCTGGGCTACAAGCCAATCCTAGTTGAAAAATCAGACCACCTGGGCGGACATGTCGCCGACTGGCACTGTCTGTTTCCCGATATGACCCCCGCCCGAGAGGTGATTGAAAACCTGGCCGGACAAATAAAAGAGGCCAACATTTTCCTGGAGACGGAAGTGTCCTTCATCAATAAGATGAAGATGGGTTACAATGTGATGTTCTCCAACGGAGTCAATGTCATATGCAAGGCCATACTCCTTGCCACGGGCTTCGATCTTTTCGACGCCTCCAAGAAGGAGGAGTACGGCTACGGCATATACGACCAGGTCATGACGAACCGCGACCTAGAGCAGTGGTTCAATACCGGAGATGACAAGAGGATAACAGGCAAGGACATCAAGAAGGTCGGTTTCGTCCATTGCGTGGGCTCTCGCGACGTCAAGGCCGGCAACCAGCAGTGCTCCAAGGTCTGCTGCATTACCGCCATCAAGCAGGCGATGGAGATGAAGGAGCGCTTCCCAGATGCAGAGATCTACTGTTTCTATATGGACCTCAGGCTCTTCGGCAAGAAATACGAGGACTTTTACATCAAGGCCCAGATGGAGAGCGGCATACACTTCATCCGCGGCCGCGTGTCCGAGGTCAGCGAGAACCTCCAGGGACAGGTCATTGTCAAGACAGAGGACACCCTGTCCGGCAAGCCTGCCAAAATCACGCTTGACCTGCTTGTCCTGATGGCCGGAATAGTCTGCAACAGGGAGGCTGTCCAGACAGCTTCGCTGGTACAGGTCACTACAGACTCCGACGGATTCCTGAAGAGCAAGGACAACATCCTCAATATCATAGAGACAGATTCCAAGGGAGTCTTCCTTGCAGGAACGGCAACTGGAGCCAAGACTATTCCGGAAACGGCCGCCGAAGCCCGTGCGGTCGCTCTCGCCATACACAACTATCTCGTATCGCAGCAATGATGGAGTTCGGTTTCAGCATATCGCCAAGTTCGACGATGAACCTTGACAAGGTCGATCTCTCGTTATACGAGCGGCTTTGTGAAGTCGAGCCGGATGCGAAGAAATGCATGGCGTGCGGCAGCTGCTCCGCCACCTGCACGGCCGGTCCCTGGACGGGGATGAGTGTTCGCAAGGTTATTCTGGATATACAGCGTGGAAAGGAAATGGAGGCTGCCAGGCTGCTCAAGAGCTGCATGCTTTGCGGCAAATGTTCCATGGTCTGCCCCAGGGGTATCAACACAAGGCATCTGATCCTTTCCCTATGCCGCATATATAAGGAGGAAGAGAAATGATTGACCGTTTTGCATCGGGCTTCGATCCCTTCGTAATCCCCTTCCTCATTGGAATGGCCTTTGTCCTGGGATACTGCATCATCGGGGCGATACGCCTGATCCTGCAGCTGGATGCCGAAGACAAGAAGAAGTTTTTCCTGTCTCTCATCACCCCCAAAACCATCTGGAAGAATCTCAAGGACTTGTTCCTCAACTGTTTGATCCATGTCAAGCTATGGAAGCGCAACAAGCTTCTGGGCTATATGCATTCCAGCATAGCTTTCGGCTGGTTCATGCTCATCGTCCTCGGGCATATCGAGTGCTTCGTGTACATGCCGCACAGGGTCAAGTTGTTCTATTACCCGATCTTCTTCAACTACTTCGTGGCGGAGAACGAGTATACGCTGCGCGGAGCCATCTTCTTCTTCCTGATGGACTTCTTCCTGCTCATGGTGCTCAGCGGCATAGTGCTCGCCATCATCAAGAGGGTGCGCTCCCGGCTTTTCGGCATGCGCAGGACCACGAGGCCTTCGCTCCTTGACCGCATCGGACTGTATTCCCTGTGGCTTATATTCCCTCTCCGTCTCCTTGCAGAGAGTTTCACCGCGCACATCAGCGGCGGTTCGTTCCTTACCATCCCGATGAACATGATGTTCAAGGCGTTCCTCGGAGACCAGATGAACATGCTGCCGACATGGTGGGCTTACTCCATCGCCCTGTGCGTCTTCATGTGCGTGCTTCCTTTCACGAGGTACATGCACATCCCGACCGAAATGCTCCTGATCCCTTTCCGCAACGCGGGGTTGACGATCAAGCATGCCCGCAAGGGTTTCGCCAAGGCACAGGTTTACAGCTGCCCGGGATGCGGCGTCTGCATTGACGCCTGCCCGATGAGCGTCAAGAAGGCGAACATCAAGGACACTACGGTTTACCTCAACCGAAATATACGTCGCGGCAACGAGAAACGCATAGAGGAGATCAGCGACAAATGCCTGCTCTGCGGCAAATGTACGGCTGTCTGCCAGGTCGGCGTGGACGGGCCGCAGATGCGCATTGCGCAGCGTTC
>JBGUGW010000189.1:0-5259 GCA_045111695.1 Candidatus Cryptobacteroides sp.
ACCTTCAAAGTGATGAATCTCTGCTCCTCCTCGGACCAGAACTTCTTGGTCTTGAGGTTGAGGGAGAAATCGCGCTTGGTGCGCAGCTTGGAATGGGCAACGTTGTTGCCTTTCATTCTCTTTCTACCGGTAACTTGACAAACCTTTGCCATATCTTTATACTTTTTATTTGATTCTAAATAATTTACGGGGCTGCAAATTTCGCTCTTATTTTTTGCAAATCCAAATGTATTCTACACAAATTTGAGGAATCTGCGCCATCTTATGTTCTTCGGGAACTTCGCGTCCCTGTTGGTTGAGAGCCATATCACCGACGGTCTCCCGACTATGTGATCTTCAGGAACGAACCCCCAGTACCTGGAGTCAAGGGAATTGTGCCTGTTGTCTCCCATCATGAAGTAATAATCCTGCTGGAAGGTGTAGCTATAAACCTCCTGTCCGTTGATGAAGATCATGCCTTCGTCATTGACCTTCAGGTCGTTCTTCTCGTAGGCGGTGATGATGCGCTCGTACAGCGGGAGGTTGTCCGTGTCAAGCTCCACCGTTTCGCCCTTCTTCGGGATCCAGAGCGGACCGAACCAGTCGCGCGTCCAGCGGTAATCCGGAGAGAACGGGAAGATGCCATAGGCATCGGCCGACGGATAAGTCTCTATGTTCGGCTCGGCGCTCACTACGCCCGGCATGTCCTTCACCTTTTCGAGCATCGCCGCCGTAAGGGGCATCTCGGGGTATCCGGGAAGAGAGGGATCATAGTAGAGCTCTCCGATGTTGAGTCCGAGCTTTTCGAGGACCTTGGAGTTGATGCGCTGTCCGTTGGTCACCATCCTGTAGGAAAGCTGGATGCCGGGATAGACTTCCTGCTGGACGGAGTTGATGTATACCAGGCCTTCCTTGACCGTGAGCGTGTCGCCCGGAAGGGCTACGCAGCGCTTCACGTAGTGGTCCTTCTTGTCCGTCGGGCGGACGATGATGGGACCGAGCCTGCTTTCCACCAGCTCCCTGCCGTTCGCCCTCACGAGGGCGTGGTAGTCTTCGACCGGGGCCTTTTTCAGAACGGTGTCACCGTTCGGGAAACCGAATACGACCGCATCGCCTCTCTTGACCTGACCGAAACCCTTGAGCCTCCTGTACTTGTTGTGGATCAGAGTGGAATAGGACTCCTTTCCGAAGATGACATTATGCGTGAAAGGGATGGTCAGCGGGGTCTCGGGGACCCTGGGGCCGTACGCCAGCTTGCTTACGAAGAGATGGTCGCCCGTGTAGAGCGTACTCTCCATGGAGGATGAAGGGATCTTGAACGCCTGGAAAAAGAAGATATTGATGAATGTCACGAAAATGACGGCGAAGATGATGGCATCAAGCCAGTCAAGCCAGACATTGTGCTTCTCTCCCTCCTTGTAGTCCTTCTTCCAGAACGTCCATTTCACCTTCTTGGTGATGAACATGTCGAAGAGGACGATGAGGCCGAGCAGCCACCAGTAACTTCCGAGCCAGACGACCCACAACACATAGAGCAGAGCCCAGAAACTGAACCTTGTCCAACGGTTGTGGTAGAACTCCTTCCAGCTCACATCAAACTACTTTACAGAGTTGATGACAGCCTCGAATGCCTGAGGATTATTCATGGCAAGGTCCGCCAGCACCTTACGGTTGAGACCGATGTTCTGCTTGGCGAGTTTACCCATAAACTGAGAATACGTGAGACCGTACTGACGTGCGGCGGCGTTGATTCTCTGGATCCAGAGAGCGCGGAAATTGCGCTTCTTGGTCCTGCGGTCACGGTATGCGTAGGTGAGACCCTTCTCGTAGGTGTTCTTCGCAACCGTCCAAACATTCCTTCTCGACAAGAAGTTACCACGGGTTCTCTTGAGGATCTTCTTGCGGCGCGCCCTGGAGGCGACTGAATTAACTGATCTTGGCATAATACGTTTTTTTTCTGGAGGCAGTGACCTCTCGTGAGGTACTTCTTCTACTGCTCATCCAAGTTTGACATTAATGATACTAAAGAACAAGGAGCTCCTTTACACGGCCTTCGTCCACCTTGGAAAGGATGGCGAAATGGTCGAGATTCCTTTTCTGCTTCTTGGTCTTCTTCGTGAGAATGTGGCTGTGGTAAGCGTGCTTTCTCTTGATTTTTCCCGATCCGGTAAGCGTGAAACGCTTTTTGGCACCGGAGTTGGTCTTAAGCTTTGCCATTGTTTTGTTTTTATTAAGTTAATAATATACAGGTCTGCCACGCAGACTATTTCTTCTTGAGGGGTGCAAGCATCATCGTCATCCTCTTGCCTTCGAGCACCGGCATGTTCTCGGCCCTTCCGACCTCCTCGAGCTCGACCGCAAAGCGGAGAAGCTGCTTCTCTCCCTGGTCGGCGAACTGGATGGAACGTCCGCGGAAGAAGATCGAAGCCTTGACCTTTGAGCCTTCGGAGAGGAACTCCTTGGCATGCTTGATCTTGAACTGGAAGTCATGCTCGTCGGTATTGGGGCCGAAACGGATCTCCTTGATGACCACCTTGGCGGCATTGGCCTTCATCTCCTTGGCCTTCTTGCGCTGCTGGTACAGGTACTTCTGGTAGTCGAGGATCTTGCACACGGGAGGATCGGCCTTCGCGCTTATCTCCACCAGATCAAGACTGAGTTCATCTGCCAAAGCCATGGCCTTGGCGATGGGATAGATACCCGGTTCGGGTATATTGTCACCGACGAGACGCACCTGGGGTGCGGTAATCTCCTCGTTGATGTTCAATTCACCCTCTTCCTTGCGTTGAGGGCCATAGCCTGATCTCTGACCGTTAGGTCTGGACCCCGTAGGCCTAGGGGCCGGTTTGTAAGGTGCTGCGATAAAAGTGTCCTCCTAATTAAAATTAACAATAATATGTGTCAGGGGCTCAGGACAGCTCCTCGGCCACAGCGGCCTTGAAGAAGTCCTTGAATCCGTCAATTGTCATAATACCCTTGTCGACGCCCTCCTGTCTCACTGAGACGGTGCCATCGGCAACTTCCTTTTCACCGACGATGACCAGAACCGGGACCCTGAGAAGAGCGACCTCACGGATCCTCTTGCCGAGCGTCTCGTTCCTGTCATCAATCGAAGCGCGAATATCGGAATTTTTCAGCAAATCGCAAACTTTTTCCGCATATTCCGAATATTTTTCGCTGACAGGCAGCACTTTAACCTGATCCGGAGCGAGCCAGAGAGGCAGGTGTCCTGCGGTGTGCTCCAGCACGACGGCGGTGAATCTCTCGATGGAGCCGAACGGCGCCCTGTGGATCATGACCGGACGCTTCTTGGAGCCGTCGGTGTCGGTATACTCGAGCTGGAAACGCTCGGGGAGGTTGTAGTCCACCTGGATGGTGCCGAGCTGCCATCTCCTGCCGATGGCGTCCTTGACCATGAAGTCAAGCTTGGGACCGTAGAATGCGGCCTCACCGTACTCGACGACGGTCTTGAGGCCCTTCTTGGCAGCGGCGTCGATGATGCCCTGCTCGGCCTTGGCCCAGTTCTCGTCGGAGCCGATGTATTTCTCCTTGTTGTTGGGGTCGCGGAGCGAGATCTGCGCCATGTATTCCGTCATCTTCAGGGTCTTGAAGACATAGAGGATGAGGTCGATGACCTTCTCGAACTCCTCCTGGAGCTGGTCGGGACGGCAGAAGAGGTGCGCATCGTCCTGGGTGAAACCGCGGACGCGCGTCAGTCCGTGGAGCTCTCCGCTCTGCTCGTAACGGTAGACGGTACCGAACTCAGCGTAGCGCAGGGGGAGGTCCTTGTACGAATGGGGCGATGAACGGAAGATCTCACAGTGATGAGGGCAGTTCATCGGCTTGAGCATGTATTCCTCACCCTCCTGCGGGGTGCGGATAGGCTGGAAGGAATCCTTGCCGTACTTGGCATAATGGCCGGAAGTGACATAGAGGTCCTTGGCTCCGATGTGCGGGGTGACGACGGGGAGGTAGCCGAGTTCAGCCTGCTTCTTGCGCAGGAAGTTCTCGAGGATGTTACGCATGACGGCGCCGCGGGGCAACCAAAGCGGCAGGCCGAGACCCACGCGCTGCGAGAAGGTGAAGAGCTCCATCTCCTTGCCGAGCTTGCGGTGGTCGCGCTTGCGGGCTTCCTCCAGGAGCTGGAGATACTCGTCCAGCATGGATTTCTTGGGGAAGGTGATGCCGTAGATGCGGGTGAGCTGCTGGCGCTTCTCGTCACCGCGCCAGTATGCTCCGGCGATGGCGGTGAGCTTGACGGCCTTGATGACCTCGGTGTTCATGAGGTGAGGTCCGCGGCAGAGGTCGGTGAATGCACCGTTGGTATAGTAGGTGATGGTGCCGTCCTCAAGCTCGCTGATGAGCTCGCACTTGTAAGGATCCTGCTTGTCCTGGAAATACTTCATGGCCGCGGCCTTGGAGACGTCGATGCGGGTGAAATTCTCCTTGGTCCTGGCAAGCTCGAGCATCTTCTTCTCGATCTTGGGCAGATCGGCGTCAGTGATCTGGTGGCCGGCGAGGTCCACGTCATAGTAGAATCCGTTCTCGACGGCGGGTCCGATGCCGAACTTGACTCCGGGATAGAGGGCCTCGAGCGCCTCGGCCATGAGGTGCGAGGAGGAGTGCCAGAAAACGCGCTTGGCCTCGTCATCCTCCCATTTGAGAAGATTGACGGATGCGTTGAAGGTGATGGGGCGGAGGAGGTCGTAGGTAACGCCCTTGCCGACCGAGGTGTCGCCCTTGGCCTTTACTGCTACTGCCAAAACTTCCGCTGCGAGCCTCGGACTGATGCTCTGCGCGATCTCATAACCGGTAACTCCCGATTCGTAGGCCCTGACGCTGCCGTCAGGAAACGTGATGTTGATCATAACTCTAAAATATTTTTAGCTTACAAAGGTACGAACTTTTTTTATATCTTTGTATCCGGACAAACGATATTGTAGATGGAAAATCGCATCCCCCGCAAAGACCTCTGGGACGCCGCCGGCAAGGCCGGGCTCGTCCTGGGGCTCGTATCCAGTGTATACGTAGTCATCACTTACCTTCTGACCAAACTCTCCGGATCAACCGGCACCGCACTGCTCGTGACGGTGCTCAACTTCCTGCTGTGGGCGGCCAAGTTCGGAGGATGCATTTACCTGATGAAGCTTTTTATGACAAAGTATGCGGCTGCCCATCCGGGACTTGACAATTCCGACACTTTCCGCTTCGGCATGGTGACGGCTTTCCTGTCCGCCCTGATCTTTGCCGCATTCGACCTTGCATACGTCACATGGATCG
>JBGUGW010000190.1:0-1766 GCA_045111695.1 Candidatus Cryptobacteroides sp.
ACCGAAAGTACCTGAGCCAGGGTGGTCGTGAAGCTGTTACCGGCCATTTCGGCGATACCCCACAGCATGCTGCCGTCGGCAATCAGCGAGAAGTCCCCGTTACCGGGCTGGACGAAATTGCTGGAGGCCTTTAGGTAGTCGGAATAGAAAATCAGTCCTTCATTGTAGACGGCTTTCAGCCCCTCGGCATTTGCCGGCGACTGCGTGTTGCCGTTTTCGGTCAGGGCGGGATAGACGCAGAAAACACCCCATCGGTCTTCCGGATTGCCGCCGTTGAATGTGCCGTTGAAGGTGACGGAGGTCTGGCCGGCTTCGCCGCTGTATGTGAAATTGTCAATGATGACGGTACTGCTCTTGGTGTAGGTGACGATGCTGATGGTTTCATTCGCATCCCAGGTGGCTTTCAGAAGACCTCCCTCGAGGGCGTAGGTGGCCTTGCTGTCGGAATCGAGAGACGCCGTGAGGCTCATGGGGACACCCACGGTCCCAGGTTCCTGAGGGACGGCATCCTCTTCTTTCGTCTGACAGGAAACCGCGATCAGGGCTGCGACGGCTGATAACAGGGCAAATTGTCTTTTCATAGCCGTATGCTCTTATTCGTCTTCTTCGAACGGAACCATTCCGCCGTCCTTGTAACTTTGGATGGAGGTGCAGAGCTCTCTCTCGATCAGCACCTCGACTGCATCGCACGCGGGTGCGGCATAACTGTTTTTCTTTTTCATAAGCATATTATAATTATAGTAACACATATGCATGGTGAATCGTGGGCAAAGTTACCCCGGAGGCCATTTTTTATCAATACATAATTCTATGTATCATGTACTTTGCGGATAAATGCTTATCTTCGCAAATAATACTTTTTATCATGATGAGAACAATGTCCCTTCTTTCTATGCTGCTGTCCCTGCTGTCCTGCTCCGGAAGCGGGTATGAGGACATGGAAGTGTCTGCCTTTGAGGCTGTTGCGGCGCGCCCCGATGTCGCCGTCCTCGATGTCCGGACGGCCGAAGAATACGCCGCCGGGCACCTCCCGTGGGCGTCGAACTGCGACTGGTATGCCGCGGATTTTCTCGACAAAGTGTCGGCCGCATACCCCAAGGGAACGCTGCTGGCCGTCTATTGCCGAAGCGGCCGGCGGAGCGCCGAGGCTGCCGCGAAGCTTGCCAGGGCCGGCTACAAGGTCTACAACCTTCTCGGCGGCTACCTGGCCTGGACCGGGGCGGGGAAGGGCGTGAGCGGCTATGCCGTGGAGACGTTTTTCACGGACAGCGGCCTTCCCGTTGCGATCTCGCTCATCAAGCACGGCACCCTGGCGCTGCGCTATAAGGGCCTGACCTGCCATGTCGATCCTGTCGGCGGGTACGGGAAGCCGACCGACTACGGCGCCGAGTTCCCGCGGGCCGATGTGATCCTCGTCACGCACGAGCATGGGGACCATTTCGACCGGGACGCCATCGCGGCGCTGACGGATGCCGACAGGACCCTTCTCGTGACCAACGCCCGTTGCGCGGAAATGCTTGGCTATGGGACCGTTATGGCCAATGGCGACGAGCGCGTTCTTCCTGATGACATCCACCTCCATGCCGTTCCTGCCTATAACTACACCGAGGGCCGCACGCAGTTCCACCCGAAGGGCCGGGACAACGGTTTCGTGCTCGGCATCGACGGCCTTCGCATCTACATCGCCGGAGACACGGAGGACATCCCCGAGATGGCGGAGCTGAAGGACATCGACGTGGCGTTCCTGCCTGTGAATCAGCCTTATA
>JBGUGW010000191.1:0-4647 GCA_045111695.1 Candidatus Cryptobacteroides sp.
GGGCGGTAGAAGCGGCTTTATGGTCGCGTCCAGGTCGCCCGTGGTGCGGATCGCCTCCTTCTCCCGCGCAGCGACCACCAGTGCGGCAAGTCTGCGGGAGTTCTCGACTTCGCCGTACAGGCGGAAGACCTGTTCCAGCTCGTCCTGTTCATAGGTGTTGAGCACGTCGGCGGCCGTGAGTTCCGCCTGCGTGTTCATCCTCATGTCCAGCGGGGCGTCGTAGCGGAAAGAGAAACCCCTCTCCGCGGTGTCGAACTGGTGCGAGGATACGCCCAGGTCGGCGAGGATACCGTCCACACCGCACTCCCGGAAATCGCGTGCGGCCTTGTGGGCCTCCAGGAGTGCGAAATTGTGGACGAATCGGAAATTATTGTGGATCAGGGTGAGACGCGGGTCGTCCACCCCTCCTGCCAGTGCATCGCTGTCGCGGTCGAAGGCAATGAGCCTTCCCTCCGGGGAAAGCCTCGAAAGGATCTCCGCGGAGTGTCCGCCTCCGCCGTAAGTGGCGTCTATGTAGATTCCTGAAGTATTGGTGACCAGAGCGTCGACGCTCTCCTTGAGAAGTACGGGGACGTGGTATTCAGACATAGCCTCAGCCTCCTACCGCGATTCGGGCAGTCTTCCGGCTATGGCTACGAATTCGTCGTTCGATATCCTGGAGGCCTCGTATTTCTCCTTGGCCCAGATCTCGATCTTGTAATCATTGCCGGAAAAAACCACTTCCCTGGTTGCACCTATACGATCCAGAAGTTCCTTCGAGATCGATATGCGCCCGAATTTGGCATCCGGCTCCACAACGTCGCGGTCACGCATATAGGCTCTCCAGAACCTCGCGTGCTCCTCGTTGAAGAAATTCAGTCTGGACTTGACTTCGGCCGACTGCCTTTCCCACTCCTCGAAAGTGTACATTTCGAGGCAGTCTGCGAAGATGTCCTTCTTGATGACGAAACGCATGTCACTTCCATCGGGCATCATGCCTTTCAACGGCGCGGGGAAGACGAGCCGCCCCTTGTCGTCAAGCTTGGATGTATAGTTCCCGATGAATGTGACCATGGTTTCTGTAACTAGTTTCACGCAATTGCCACAAAGGTAAGAAAAAGTTTTCCATTTTGTTCCACCATTTTCCAATTTTTTCCACAATGGTTTCAACAAAAATATCGCGTTCCATATCAATTCTTCTCCTACCCCTCGGAAAAGTATCTTTTTGAACGTCTCCCATGTTGTTTTTGCCTTCCTTTGTATACCATTCAGCCGAGAAAAAAGTAAAATGAAGATTAAGGAACTGTCAGAGGGGGAGAGGCCCCGGGAGAGGATGATGGCGTGCGGGCCGGATAGCCTGTCGACGGGCGAGCTGCTGGCGATACTGCTGCGCAGCGGCACCCGCGGCGAGAGCGCTGTCGACCTCGCGCAGCGGCTGCTCGCGCTGGCCGGCGGTTCGCTCGTGCAGCTGTCGCGGATGCCGGTGGACCGGCTGCGCGCACAGCGCGGCCTGGGCGGCATCAAGGTGCTGCCGGTCATCGCCGCGCTGGAGCTCGGCCGCCGCTTCATGGCGGAGGAGTCCACGCTGGAGAAGGTGCCGGTCATAGCACCGGCTCAGGTATATGTCAGGATGAAGCCAGTGCTGAAAGGCCTGGAGACGGAGGAATGCTGGGTGATATACCTCAATGCCGCAAAGTATGTCCTGTCAAGGGAATGCGTCAGCACGGGAGGACTCAACGCCACGATCATGGACTGCAAGAGGATAGTCGCATCCGCCCTGGAACGCAAGGCCCAGGCCCTGGTACTCGTCCACAACCATCCGTCGGGCAATCCCCGTCCCGGCTCTGAGGACATAAGGCAGACGGCGGCGCTCAGGGCAGCCCTGAAGCCGTTTTCGATAGAACTGCTGGACCATGTCGTCTTTGCGGACGACAGCTACTACAGTTTTGCCGATGAAATGATATACAGGGGCTGAGGGATCTACAGCTCCTTGCGGAGGCGCGCCTTGGGGATGCCCAGCTGGTCGCGGTACTTGGCGATGGTGCGGCGCGCGACTTTGTATCCCTTGGCGTTCATCTCGTCCACCAGCTGGTCATCCGTGAGCGGCTTGCGCTTGTTCTCGCCGTCCACGCACTCCTGGAGGGCTTTCTTCAGCTCACGCGTCGAGACCTCCTCGCCGGCCTGGTTCTCCAGGCCTTCGGAGAAGAAATACTTGAGGGGATAGATGCCGAAGTGGGTCTCGATGTACTTGCTGTTCACCACGCGTGAAATGGTGGATATGTCGAATCCGGTGACCTCGGCTATGTCCTTGAGGACCATGGGCTTGAGATGGGATTCATCACCGTCCATGAAATAGTCGTGCTGGTAGTCGATGATGGCCCGCATCGTGCTCTCGAGGGTATTGTGACGCTGCTTGAGGGCCTCGACGAACCACTTGGCCGAGTCAATCTTCTGCTTGACGAAGGTCGCGGCTTCCTTCTGCTTGCGGTCGTTGGAACCTTTGGCTTCGACAAGCATGTCCGCGTATTTCTTGTTCACCCTGATTTCTGGGATCGAGAAACGCGGCATCGACAGCTTCAGCTCGCCGTCTACGATGTCGAGCATGAAATCCGGGACGACCTGCTGCGCCTGTTCGGTGTACGAGTCATCCACCTGCCCGCCGGGGGTGGGGTTGAGCTTGATGATGCGGTTGATGGCGGCCTTGAGCTGCTCCTCGGATATGCCCATGCGGGACATGATCTTCTGGAAATGCTTGTTGGTGAACTCCGAGAAGTGGTCGTTGAGTATGCTCAGGGCGTTGGTCACGTCCTCGGTCTGCTTCAGCTTGCGGAGCTGGATCGTGAGGCACTCCCTGAGGTCGCGTGCTCCGACCCCCGGGGGATCGAACTGCTGGATGATGCCAAGAAGCTTTGACACTTCCTCGTAGTCGGTCTCTATGTTCTCCCTGAAAGCGATGTCGTCCACGATGCTGTCGAGGTCGCGGCGCAGATAACCGTCCTCGTCGATGCTGCACACAAGATATCGTCCCACGGCCATCTGATGCTCGTTGAGGTTGCGGAACCCCAACTGGGTCAGAAGGCTCTGGGTGAAACTCTCCTTGACTGAGAATGTATTGTATTCGGGACGCTCGTCCTTGCCGTAATTGTTTACGCGCAGGCGGTATGAAGGAATGGGATCGTCCGCGTCCAGCTCATCTATGGAGATGTCCTTGGGCTGGTCGTCATCGTCGTCGCGGCCTTCGACGGGGCCGTCATCAAGCACGGGATTGTCCTCAAACTCGCTCTTCACCCGCTGTTCCAGTTCCTGGATCGGGAGTTCTATGAGCTTGATGGTCTGTATCTGAAGCGGGGAGAGCTTCTGGACCTGTTTCTGTTCGAGTCCTTGCTTGATCATGAAGGGAACTTCCTAAGGCCTGGCGACAGCTACGGTGTCCACGACATATGCGTGGCTCCTGTCGACGATGGGGTAGTTGATGTTTTCCTTGACCACGAAAGCTGAAGGAAAGTCCGACTTGAGGCTGCGCATCAGCTGCATGGCTTCGGACTTGGTACGGAAGTCTCCGACCGTCACCTTGAAATAGGGGCTAGCGAAGGACCTGTATGCCCCGTGTCCGGGATATGCCGCCTTGAAGCGGCCCATGGCTGCCTCGGAGGCAGTCCTGGCGTTCTGCTTGTTGTCGAAGAATATCCTCACGCGGTATCCGGCGATCTTCCTGCTCTTGTTGCGCTCGATCTTGGAGGCCATGGCGTTGGCGATGGCCTGTGACTGGTGGACGGTGACGGAGTTGAAGACGCTCTGGCCAACCAGACTCTCGTCGAGGCTGGCCGCCGGAACATATACGAGGGAGTCCGTAGCAGCAGTCTCCGTGGTGTTCTGCGCCCGGAGGGGAGCCGCGGCAAAGGCCGCGAGCAGGATCATATAGAGTGCGAGTCTTTTCATATCATGGTCTCTTGGATGATGATGTCGAGGTAGGCGGCAGCCACGCTCGGCTCCATCAGGTCGGTTATTTTCAAATCTTTGAACCTGAAAGTCTTGCAGATCCCGAGCATGAAGCGGACCTTGACGTTGAGGTCCACCGTCAAGCCGCTGAAATCCTGGCTGGTGGCGTACTTCAGCAGGTCCATCAGGCCGACATCCTTGGCTATGGCGCCCTCACAAGTGAGGGGATAGACCTTGTCGCTCTTTTTCGCCACCTTGATCTTGCCCGTAGTGAAGTTGGCAAGCTCGCGTCCGGAGTCGTTGATGACACCGTCGATGCGGGAGATGGTGAGGTTCGACATGGGGTTCACTATGCCGACCTTGAGGACGGCCTTGAGTGCCCTGAGGCCGTTGGGCGTGACTGAGGACACGGAGCAGGACGTGACGTTGAGGCCCTTCTCCGTGGAACATCCGGCCGCCAGGAACAGTACCAGCGCGGCAGTGATCAGTAGGAACAGTCGTTTCATGCCGGAATATGCTTTCTTCGCAAAGATACAAAAAAATCCTATCTTTGCCTTGCATTTCCTCAAGGGTCATGCCAAACAGGGTCTTATGAAGAAAGTTTACATCGAAACATACGGCTGCCAGATGAACGTCAACGACACCGAGGTCGTCTTCTCCATCCTTGCCAAGGAAGGGTATGAAAGGGCCACGGAGATAGGTGAGGCCGACGTCATCATGGCTAATACC
>JBGUGW010000192.1:0-5343 GCA_045111695.1 Candidatus Cryptobacteroides sp.
CCACGACGTGGTCATCCTCCTCGACTCCATCACCCGCCTTGCACGCGCTTACAACACCGTCCAGCCCGCTTCCGGAAAAGTCCTTTCCGGCGGCGTGGACGCCAACGCCCTGCAGAAGCCCAAGCGCTTCTTCGGCGCTGCGCGCAACATCGAGGGCGGCGGCTCGCTCACCATCATCGCCACGGCCCTCACTGAGACCGGTTCCAAGATGGACGACGTCATCTTCGAGGAGTTCAAGGGCACCGGCAACATGGAGCTCCAGCTCGACCGCAACCTCTCCAACCGCCGTATCTTCCCTTCGGTCAACGTGCTTCTTTCCGGCACTCGCCGCGACGACCTGCTGCTTGACAAAGGCACCGGCAGCCGCATCTGGATACTACGCAAGCTCCTCGCCGACATGACCCCCATCGAGGCGATGAACTTCATGCTCCAGCTGATGGACGAGTACAAGACCAACGAAGACCTCCTGGACAACATGAACAAGGTCAATCCCCGCGAGGCCAAGTACTACGATACATATTGATCTGATATGACTCTTCCGGATTTATTCAATCCCGTGGAGCGCGGCGAGCGCGCACGGGATTTTTTCCTCCAAGGATACAACTGCTGCCAGGCCGTCCTGTTGGCATTCTCCGACATTCTCGAGGCCGAGGGGCTAGCTTCCGAGGCTTTGCTTAAGACCATCGGCTCCGGCTTCGGAGGAGGTTTTGCGCGGATGCGCGAAGTGTGCGGCAGTTTCAGCGCCTGTACGATCATGGCCGGCTTCATCAGCCCTGCCACGACTCCCGGCATGGAGGAGCGCAAGACCAATTATGCTCTCGTGCAAGAGATGGCTGCCGGCTTCCGCGAGCGGAACGGCGGCAGCATCGTCTGCGGCGAGCTGCTCGGCCTGCGCGAACGCAAGCCCGAAGGGCCTGTACCGTCCGAACGGACGGAAGAATTCTACAAGAAGCGTCCCTGTCCCGAGATAATACGCAATGCGGCGGTCATCGTCGCGGAAAAAATGAAAGAAGCAGCCCTTTGAGGACTGCTTCTTTCATTTTTGGATCCTTGGTTTTCGCCCGGGAGGAATTACATAGCCTGTGCAACTGCAACGGCGACTGCGACAGTGGCTCCAACCATAGGGTTGTTACCCATTCCGAGGAAGCCCATCATCTCGACGTGTGCGGGAACTGAAGACGAACCTGCGAACTGAGCGTCGGAGTGCATGCGGCCCAGGGTGTCGGTCATACCGTAAGAGGCGGGACCGGCGGCCATGTTGTCCGGATGAAGGGTACGGCCAGTGCCGCCGCCAGAAGCTACGGAGAAGTACTTCTTGCCGGCGAGGACGCGTTCCTTCTTGTAAGTACCAGCCACAGGGTGCTGGAAGCGGGTCGGGTTGGTGGAGTTGCCGGTGATGGAGATGTCGACGTTCTCATGCCAGTTGATGGCAACGCCCTCGCGGACGTCGTCGGCACCGTAGCAGCGTACGCCGCCGCGGACTCCGTCGGAATACCTCTTCTCGCTGACGATATTGAGCTTGCCGGTGGCATAGTCGAACTGGGTCTGGACATAGGTGAAGCCGTTGATGCGGGAGATGATCTTGGCGGCGTCCTTGCCGAGACCGTTCAGGATGACGCGGAGGGGCTTCTGGCGCACCTTGTTGGCCATCTCGGCGATCTTGATGGCGCCTTCGGCGGCGGCGTAGGACTCGTGGCCGGCGAGGAAGGCGAAGCACTCGGTCTCCTCGGAGAGGAGGCGGGCGGCGAGGTTGCCGTGGCCGAGGCCGACCTTACGGTCATCGGCGACGGAGCCGGGGATGCAGAAGGCCTGGAGGCCCTCGCCGATGGCCTCAGCGGCCTCGGCTGCGCTCTTGACGCCCTTCTTGATGGCGATGGCGGCGCCTACGACGTAGGCCCACTTCGCATTCTCGAAGCAGATCTTCTGGGTGTCCTCGCACATCTTGTACGGGTCGATACCCTTGGCATCGCAGATGGCCTTGGCCTCATCGATGTCCTTGATACCGTATTTGTTGAGAGCTGCATTGATCTGATCGATGCGACGCTCGTAGCTTTCGAAAAGTGCCATAGTCTCTTACTCTTTACGGGGGTCGATATATTTAACGGCATCCTTGAAGCGGCCGTAGGTACCTTTTGCCTTCTCGATGGCCTCGGGACCGGTAGCGCCGGCCTTGAGGGCGTCCATGAGCTTGCCGAGGTTGACGAACTCGTAGCCGATGACCTCATTGTCAGCGTCGAGGGCCATGCGGGTGCAGTAGCCTTCGGTCATCTCGAGGTAACGGGAACCCTTGAGCTTGGTGCCGTACATGGTACCAACCTGGCTGCGGAGGTTCTTGCCGAGGTCCTCGAGGGAACCGCCGACGGGAAGACCACCCTCGGAGAAGGCGGACTGGGTGCGGCCGTAAACGATCTGGAGGAAAAGCTCGCGCATAGCCGTATTGATGGCGTCGCAGACGAGGTCGGTGTTGAGAGCCTCGAGCAGGGTCTTGCCCGGGAGGATCTCAGACGCCATGGCGGCGGAGTGGGTCATGCCGGAGCATCCGAGGGTCTCTACGAGAGCCTCCTCGATGATACCGTCCTTGACATTGAGGGTCAGCTTGCAGCAACCTTGCTGCGGAGCGCACCAGCCGATACCGTGGGTAAGGCCGGAAATGTCCTTGATTTCTTTTGCATGCACCCATTTTCCTTCTTCAGGAATAGGTGCGTTGGCGTGATTGGCGCCCTTTGCAACGCAGCACATCTGCTGCACTTCCTTTGTGTAAATCATATTAACGTTTATGGTATAAAAACTATTGTTCTCTATTCTGCAAAAATAACAAATCCCCCGTAAATTAACAACGGTTTTTTCGTAACTTCGCATGTCATGATGAACATTGCCAAAACCATCTGCGCTCCGGCGACTTCCGTCGGCTCCGGAGCCGTCTCCATGATCCGCGTCAGCGGGCCGGATGCGCTGGCCATAGCAGACCGCGTCGTGCGCTTCCGTCAAGGCTCCTGCACATCTTCTGCCGGCTATACCCTGAAGTTCGGTACAGTCCCGGACATGGACGACGTGCTCGTCTCGATCTTCCGCGCTCCGCACTCCTATACGGGTGAGGATTCCGTGGAGATCTCCTGTCATGCTTCACCGTATGTAGTCGAGCGACTGCTGCAGTTGCTTTGTGAAGCCGGGGCTGTCCCGGCGGAGCCGGGCGAGTTCACCCGCAGGGCCTTTGCCAACGGCAAGATGGACCTGTCCCAGGCCGAGGCAGTGGCGGACCTGATCGCTTCTTCAAGCGAGGCATCCCATCGTGTAGCAATGCATCAACTCAAAGGTGGTATATCCACTGAATTACAGCAACTTCGCTCACAGCTTGTCGACATAACTTCACTGATGGAACTCGAACTGGACTTCAGTGAAGAAGAAGTTGAATTCGCCGACCGTAACCAATTGATTTCCTTATTGGATTCTGCACTGTCACACCTACGGAGACTGACAGATTCCTTCCGTCTCGGCAATGCCATCAGGCGTGGTGTCCCCGTAGCCATCGTAGGCGCTACCAATACCGGCAAGAGCACGCTGTTGAATGCTCTTCTGGGCGAAGACCGCGCCATTGTCTCCCCTGTCGCCGGCACGACACGTGATACGGTCGAGGAAGTGTTCAACATTGACGGCACCGCCTTCCGTCTCATTGATACCGCCGGTATCCGCGAGACGTCCGATGAGATTGAAAATATCGGTATCGACAGGACCTTCGAGAAGCTGATGCTGGCCGACAGCGTCATCGCCGTCTTCGATGTTTGCTCGCCGGTCGAGCGCCTGTGCTCCGAGCTCCGGGACATCGTTTCAAGGGTCAATCTCAAGAGCCAGCAGCTCGTCCTGGTGCTCAACAAAGTCGATCTATTGGAAGGCTTCGAAGGGGCTCGCGAGTCTGTAGCTTCAACGGGTATTTGTGGCTCGGAAAATAGTCAAAATCCGGCCATTTTTACGGTTAACAAAATTGTTACCGAATTTAACAATATTGTTTCTCTTGCTGATAATAAAGTAGATATAATTGCAGCGTCAGCGAAGTCCGGTTTTAACCTTGAAAAGCTCTCCAGTGCCCTTTCCGACCACCAGAAGGCCCGTATTGCCGATGCCGGGACGGCCACTCTGGTGACAAATGCGCGTCATTTCAACGCCCTCAGCGCCGCCTCCCGAGCCCTCTCCCTCGCCCGCTCCGGCATCGCCTCCCGCACCCCTACCGACCTGGTCTCACAAGATCTCCGCGAGGCCCTCTACCACCTCGGCTCCATCACCGGCGAGATTACTACCGACGAAGTTTTGGGGAATATATTCAGCAGATTCTGCATCGGCAAGTAAGTGTCTGATAATCAATTAGTTATAACTCAACTGAAACTCAAATTTGTGTGACAAAACTAGCTGAAAATGAGCTCTGAAAAGAGACATTTCGGCTAGTTTCGCTTTTTGGGGGTTTAGTTTGATTTACGGTCGTTTAGGCCAATTTTGTCACAGAGTTTGTCACAAAATAACCTTCTGTGACAGATTATTGTCACACTTTTCTGAAAAAGTTACCAAAACCGCTGAATTATGAAATGTTTTTGGAAAATTCACACGAATAATGCATAGTTTTGAAACCGCCTAAAATGAAACAATATTCATTTTCAATTTGATTGCTTAACTTGTTGATATTAAACAAGTTTATCAATCAATTATATTTCCTCAAAAATAGTCTGAATTATTTTGTTTTTCAACCAGAAGCTATTATATTTGCGGTGGATTTGTCACGTGTCGCAATTGGAAAGTAAGGATTTCCGACGGCACATTAATAATGATGTTTTTTAAACTTAAGGCCATGAGTACTAGTAAAGTAGCAACTAAAACCGACCTCGTAAAGTTGCGTTCGAGGACCACTTCCAACGGCAAGGCGACACTGTACCTTGACTATGTACAATTTGACGAGCGCGTGCGTGAGAGCATCGGGCTTTCCCTCATCACCGGGAGGGGTCCGGAAGTCAAGGAAAAGAACCGTATTACCATGGCCAAGGCGGAGTCGATCCGCCTGGCGAAGGAGAAGGAACTCCTTTCCGAGACTCCTGCCAGGACAAATGAAGGTGAGAAGACGCCTTTCCTCGCCTATTATAGGAATATGATGGAAGACCGCAAGCAAAGCGACGGCAATTACGGCAACTGGAAGAGCTGCTACAAGTACCTGCGGGTCTATTGTAATGAGAAGACGACCTTCGCTGATATCACTCCCCGATGGGTCCAGGGGTTCAAGAGCTATCTTGAGACTGTCGAGAAGGACACCACAAAGATGGCCCTCAGGCCGAGGGAAGGATTCAACGGGCTCTCCCAGAACTC
>JBGUGW010000193.1:0-5400 GCA_045111695.1 Candidatus Cryptobacteroides sp.
AAGGACATCCGCAAGCTCGAGAAGTTCATGCAGGGCAAGCCCGTGGCAGAGCAGGAGATCGGAGGCCAGCTCCTCTCCGAGGTGGTCACCTACGCCGAGTCCAGCCGGTGCCGCAGGCGCCTGCTGCTGAACTACTTCGGTGAGGATTACCGGGAGGACAGCTGCGGCTGCTGCGACAACTGCATCAACCCCAAGCCTACTTTCGACGGACGCAAGGAGATGTGCCAGGTGATCGAGCTGGTGGATTCCCTGCCGGAGAAGTTCAAGATCGAGCACCTCGCGTGCATACTCGCCGGCACGGTCAATTCCAAGATCCAGTCGTACAAGCACGATACGCTTAAGATGTTCGGTGCCGGAAAGAACCATTCCGAGCGTTTCTGGTGTACGGTGATGCACCAGGGCATCATCCTCCACCTGCTGGACAAGGAGATCGAGACCTACGGGCTGATCTCCGTCACGCCGGAGGGTGAGGAGTTCTTCCGCAATCCTCAGCGGCTCGAATTGGTGGAGGACCGCGTGTTCTCCGGCAGCACCGACGATGACGATGACGAGGAAGCCGCGGCCGCATCCGCCGCGATCCGCTCCGGCGGCGGTGGCGGTGATCCCGTGCTGCTCTCCATGCTCAAGGACCTGCGCAAGGATATGTCGCGCAGGCTCAAGCTCCAGCCATGGATCATCTTCGGCGACCCTTCGCTCGAGGACATGTCCATCCAGTACCCTATCCGTTTCGAGGAGCTCAAGAACTGCCAGGGAGTGGGCGAAGGCAAGGCCCGCAAGTTCGGCAAGGAGTTCATAGACCTGATAGCCAAGTACGTGGAGGAGAATGAGATAGAGCGCCCCGACGACTTTGTTGTCAAGTCCGCGCCCAACAGGTCGGGAGGCAAGATCTACATCATCCAAAGCATCGACCGCCGCATGTCCCTCGAGGACATCGCGGAGGCCAAGGGCATGGAGATGGACGAGCTGATGACCGAGATCGAGGCCATCGTCTCATCGGGCCTCAAGCTCAATCTCAATTATTTCATCGAGCAGAATATCGACGACGACGTGGTCGAGGAGATTTACGATTATTTCAAGGATGAGGCTGAGTCCGATTCGATCGAGGACGCGATCAAGGCGCTCGGGGCGGACTATGACGAGATGGAGATACGCCTTGTGCGCATCAAGTTCCTCTGCGAGATAGCCTCTTAGCAAGTGTATGATACCTCAGGAAACGGTTGACAGGATCCTGGATACTGCCAGGATCGACGAAGTGGTAGGGGACTTCGTGACGCTCAGGCGCCGCGGGGCCAACCTCGTCGCCTGCTGCCCTTTCCACAATGAGAAGACCCCGTCCTTCTATGTCTCGCCCTCCAAGGGTATCTTCAAGTGTTTCGGCTGTGGCAAGGCCGGGTCGGCCGTCGGCTTCGTCATGGAGCACGAGCATTACACCTATGTAGAGGCTTTGAAGTATCTTGCCAACAAGTATCACATCGAGGTCCAGGAGAAGGAAGAAACCGTCGAGGACATTGCCGCAAGGCAGCGGACCGAGAGCCTGATGCTGGTGTCGGAGTTTGCCCAGAAGTTCTTCGTGGACAGCCTCTGGAATACGGATGAAGGCCGCAATGTCGGCCTTAATTATCTGCATTCGAGAGGATTGGATGATGAGACGATAAAGGGTTTCGGACTTGGCTGGGCGCCGTCCGGATGGACGCCCCTTACTGACGCCGCGCTTGCCGAGGGCTACAAGACCGAGTATCTGGTCGAGGCGGGACTCTGCGTCCAGTCCGAAAACGGCCGGGTGACGGACCGTTTCCACGAGAGGGCGATGTTCCCCATCCATTCCATGGCCGGGCGCGTCATCGCGTACAGCGGAAGGACGCTGCACAACGACGGGAACATCGCCAAGTACGTCAATTCCCCCGAGACTCCCATCTATGTCAAGAGCAGGGCCCTTTACGGCATATGGCTTGCCAAGGGTGAGATCTCCAAGATGGACAAGTGCTTCCTTGCCGAAGGCAATGTGGATGTTGTCTCGATGCACCAGCTGGGACTGCGCAATGTCGTCGCATCCTGCGGCACTTCCCTCACCGAGGAACAGATCCGCATCATCAAGAAATTCACCAACAATATCACGGTGATGTATGACGGCGACAAGGCCGGCATACATGCTGCCCAGAGGGCCATCGGGATGATACTGAAGGAAGGCATGAACGTCAGCCTGGTGCTGTTCCCCGACGGGGACGACCCCGATTCGTTCTGCCGCAAACATACGCTGGAGGAGGTCCAGGCCTTCATTTTGGATAACGAAATGGACTTCTTCTCCTACATGGCCCTGGTCAATCCCGTGGCTGCGAACGACCCTCTGGGACGGGCCAACATCATAAACGAGATTTCCGACACCGTCGCGCTTATACCGGATGCGGTCAAGCGCTCGGTGTTCGTGGATGCGGTCTCGCAGCGCTTCGGCGTCGAGACGCGCATCATATTCGAACGGATCAACGCCGACAGGCGGCAGATGCGCGAGGACGAGCAGAAGGAGGCGGAGCGGGCGCGGCGGCGGGCCGCTGCCGGGCTTCAGCCCGACTACGACCCGGCCCGCGACGAGCCGCCCGCTCCCGCCCCGAAGCCCGCCGCGGAGCAGGGCCTTGCTTCCCTGGAGGAGAACAGGACGCTGGCCCCAGCGGAGCGGGAGCTCCTGTCCTTCATTCTGTCGTACGGCACGTCTGAACTGGACTTCGAGAGCGACTCCGACTACTATTCGGGCAGCGAGGATGACAAGCCCACGGTGGCCGATTTCATCCGGGCATCCCTTGAGGCTGACGGTATCTCGTTCTCCAACAAGGCTTTCCGCGAGACTTACGACGCTTACATGCGGGAGTATGACGAGGGGTACGAGCAGGACGAGATCATCCGCACGCTCCTCAATTCGCCCGACAGGACAGTGGCTTTCGTGGCCGCCGAGCTGTCGATGGAGAAGCACCAGCTGACCGTGAAGAACTTCGAGCAAGCCCTCACCACCACTTCCTCGTGGCTGGTCAATTTCGTACCCAAGGCCATACTGGTCTACGCCGAGAAGAGGATAGAGGACCGCATGGCCGGGCTGATCACGTCCCTGGCCACCGCTCCCGAAGAGCAGCAGACCGCCATCATGGCCGAGATGCAGAAGCTTTCCGCGGCCCAGAAGCGGGTGAAAGTGAAAATCGGAAGGGAAAAAGTATAATTCAAGATATGGAAAAGAATCACAAGAGAACCCTGGTGACCTGCGCGCTGCCTTACGCCAACGGTCCCGTCCACATCGGCCACCTTGCCGGCGTCTATGTACCTGCGGATATATATGTCAGGTACCTCAGGATGCGCGGCGAGGACGTGCTCTACGTCTGCGGCTCGGACGAGCACGGAGTGCCGATCACCATCAAGGCCCGCCAGCAGGGCTGTACGCCGCAGGACATCGTCGACAAGTACCACGGCATCATAAAGGAGTCCTTCACCGGGCTCGGCATAAATTTCGACATCTACGGACGGACCTCGTCCGCCGTGCATGCGGACAACGCCTCCGGCTTCTTCCGCAAGCTTTATGACGAGGGCAAGTTCGTCACCCGCGAGTCCGAGCAGTACTATGACCCCGAGGCCAAGACCTTCCTCGCGGACCGCTATATCGTTGGCACCTGCCCCAAATGCGGCAACGAGGGCGCCTACGGCGACCAGTGCGAGAAGTGCGGCAGCACCCTCAGCCCCGAGGAGCTGATCAACCCCAAGTCCAAGCTCAGCGGCGCCGAGCCGGTCAAGAAAAAGACCACGCACTGGTACCTGCCTCTGCAGGACTATGAGCAGTGGCTCCGCGAATGGATACTCGAAGGCCATACCGAGTGGCGTCCCAATGTTTACGGCCAGGTCAAGAGCTGGCTCGACGGCGGCCTTCAGCCGCGCGCCGTCACCCGCGACCTCGACTGGGGCGTTCCCGTGCCCGTCGAGGGCGCCGAGGGCAAGGTCCTCTATGTCTGGTTCGATGCGCCTATCGGTTACATTTCCAACACCCGTGAGTTGCTCCCGCAGTCATGGGAGAAATGGTGGAAAGATCCCGATACCAAGCTCGTGCATTTCATCGGCAAGGACAACATCGTGTTCCACTGCATAGTATTCCCGTCGATGCTCAAAGCTTACGGCGGCTATGTCCTGCCCGAGAATGTCCCGGCCAACGAGTTCCTCAATCTCGAGGGTGACAAGATTTCGACCTCGCGCAATTGGGCCGTCTGGGCTCACGAGTACCTTCAGCAGTTCCCCGGCAAGGAGGATGTGATGCGCTATGTGCTCACTGCCAATGCCCCGGAGACCAAGGACAACGACTTCAGCTGGAAGGATTTCCAGACCCGGAACAACAGCGAGCTGGTCGCCATCTTCGGCAATTTCGTGAACCGCGCGGTAGTGCTGACGCACAAGTATTTCGAGGGCCGCGTGCCCGAGTGCGGAGAGCTCCTCGACGTCGACCGCGAGGCGCTTGCCGCCATTCCGGAGCTCAAGGCCTCGCTTGAGCGCAACCTCGACACCTACCATTTCCGCGAGGCGCTCAAGGATGCCATGGGCATCGCCCGCGTGGGCAACAAATACATTTCCGATACCGAGCCGTGGAAGGTCGCCAAGACCGATATGGCCCGCTGCGCGACCATCCTGAACGTGTCGCTGCAGATCTGCGCTGACCTGGCCGTGGCTTTCGAGCCGTTCACGCCTTTCGCCGCGGAGCGGCTTCGCAGCATGCTGCGCGTCGGGCTCGATGCCGGCGCAGACCACAGGGTGGGGGAGCAGGAGACCGTCAACACCTACAGGGAGGGCGACGGCGCGGCGCTGCACACAGTGCATGCCGGCGCCTCCGCGCCCGACCAGGGCCTGACGCTGTCCTGGGCCACCCTCGGAGGCTCCGCCCTGCCCGCTGGGCACGAGATCGGCGCGGCCGAGCTGCTGTTCTCCAAGATCGAGGACGACGCCATCCAGGTGCAGCTTGACAGGCTCGCGGCCATCAAGGCGGAGCGCGAGGCGGCCGAGGCCGCTGCCGCCGCCGCCGAAGCCGCGAAGCGCATCGAGCCGCAGAAGGCGGAGTGCAGCTTCGAGGACTTCGAGAAGATGGACATCCGCACTGCAACGGTGCTGGAGGCCGAGCGCGTCCCTAAGACGGACAAGCTCCTCAAGCTTACTATCGACACCGGCATCGACACCCGTACGATCGTTTCCGGCATAGCGGAGTTCTACACTCCCGAGCAGATGCTCGGCAAGCAGATATGCATCCTTGCCAATCTCGCTCCCCGCAAGATCCGCGGCATAGAGTCCAAGGGAATGATCCTTATGGCCCGTCAGGGAGACGGCAAGATGCGTTTCATCACTCCCCAGGAGGTTCTGAACAACGGCGCACAGATAGGTTAGTCCTAT
>JBGUGW010000194.1:0-8237 GCA_045111695.1 Candidatus Cryptobacteroides sp.
AGCAGCCGGTTTACTGTTGAACATTTCACTTCCGCAGCGGTTGCCGGACAGAGTCAATGAGGTCATTATCGGCTGCTCTCCCTCTTCGATGTTTAGGAAATAGAGTTTGCCAAGAACCATCGTGTCCTGGACTTGCATGGTATTAGCGGCACTGACCGTCGAAAACACGGCAAGTCCAGCGACTAAGAGAATTGCAATTCCTTTCATATCTTTGCATGTAATAAGTCAATGATAACTCAGACTGTCACGGTAAAGATAGTACGAAATAATGAGAAATAAAAAGACAATCCTAATATCAGCACTGGCTTTTCTCTTTGCTTTCAACGGGCAGGCACAGCAGCTTTATAACATGGACTTTGACCATTGGTCCAAGTCTTCCGGCTCGTGGAATCCCTATCCCAAGGGTGCAGGTTCGAACCAGCTTGTCTGGGATACTGCTAACCGTGGACTCAGCGTCCTGGGCATCAACGGAACGGTTCCCGAATACGACCATGTTGCAGTTCCTGGAGAGGGGAAAGCCGCTGCCAAGATAGTGAGCCGGAAGGTGGTCTGGGCCTTCGTGGCCGGCAACCTGTTTACCGGCAGGTTCATCCGCGTCGTGGACTTGTCCGGGGCGGAGATAGACTTCGGAGTACCTTTTTCGGCCCGTCCCAAAAGCCTTTCAGGCTATATCCACTATATTCCCAAGAAGATTGACTATGCCAAGGAACCTTATCTTGGCAAGAAGGGCAGGCTGGACGAAGGCTATGTGGAAGTCATCCTGACCGACTGGGACAAGCCTGAGCATGTTGTCACCAGCGAAGGTGACTTCCTGGACTGGAAGGCGGATCCCCATGTCATCGGCCGTGCCGTCCTCAACTTGACCAAGGAGACCGACGGGTACATCCCCTTCGAAATCCCCATAGAATACCTTGACGGCAGAACTCCTAAGTATGTTGTCATAACGGCAGCTTCCAGCCGTTATGGCGCCTATTTCACCGGAGGAACCGGAAGTACGCTGTACGTAGACGAGTTCCGCTTCAATTATTGACATCCGCATAAAGGATGGAAATAAACAATCAGCCGCCTACATATCTGTAAGCGGCTGACCATCTGTGCTCCCCCTCGGGGACTTGAACCCAGGACCCCCTGATTAACAGTCAGGTGCTCTAACCAACTGAGCTAAGGAGGAATGTTCCGCATTCGTTTCCGAACGGGATTGCAAAGGTAAGACATTTTTTCAATCAATCAAATAATTTTGGTCTTTTTTTATTACCTTTGTGATGCCTTGAGGGGCCGTTTTCGTTAATTTTCTGACTTATATGGATATAGACCTTTTGTCCAAGATGGTGGGCGAGCTGATACTGGACAACGACGAGGTGTCGTTGCCGGGCGTTGGCACCTTCGTGGCCGAAGTGATGCCGTCCTCATTTTCCGACAAGGGTTATACCATCAATCCTCCTTACCGCCGCCTTTCATTCCGCCAGAGGGAGACGTCCGACGGGCGTCTGGCTGCGCTCTATGCCCGTGCCAACGGGGTGGACGAGCAGATGGCGGCGTCGATACTCGAGAAGTTCCTGGTGGAGCTGCGCGATACCCTCAAGGTCAGGAAGACCGTCATTTTCCCCGGTTTGGGACGCCTGCGGGCCACCCGTGAGAACAATTTCTTCTTCATCCCCGACGAGGACCTGAACATCTATCCTGACGGCTTCGGCCTGGAGCCGCTGTCGCTAAAGACACATGTGGAGACGGAGGATGACATGCGGGCTGCCGTGGCGTCGCTCCAGCAGATCTTGGACGAGCCGGCGCCGGTCGCGGAGAAAGCTCCGGTGGCTGCGGAGACGATGGCCGAGGAAGCGCCCGTTGATGAGCAGAAGCCCGTCGTTGAGGAAGTTTCCGTTGAGGAGAAAACTTCTGTTGCTGAGGAAGTTCCAGTTGCGGAAGCGAAGCCTGTCGTGGAGGAGAAGCCCGTAGCGGTAGAGACGCCGGCTGGCGAAGTCCGACGCCGGGGCCGCCGCTGGTGGATCGTCGCGGCGTCGGTGCTGGCGGCTGCAATACTGCTGCTGGTGGTGTTCGTCGTGCTTGCGCGTATAGCCCCCGATTTCGTGGACTCGATACTTTATACCAAGGAAGAGCTGGACATTATCCGTCAGATATGATTGAGCTGGTCTATCCTGTCGGCGCTGCCGCGCCTGTCCTGAGCCGTCGTCATATGCCTGCGGATACCAGGGCGTCGGAGATGTTCCCTATAGTGGACACCCACGGCGTGGTCGTGGGCCAGGGCGCCCGCGAGTGGTGCCACGGAGGCGAGAAGCCTCTTCATCCGGTAGTCCATCTTCATATCCTCAACCGCGACTGCGAGCTGTACCTGCAGAAGCGTTCCATGTCTAAAGACCTTCTTCCCGGGTATTGGGACACCGCCGTCGGCGGTCATGTCAGTTACGGGGAGAGCGTGCTCGAGGCCCTTTTCCGCGAAGCGGGGGAGGAGCTCGGCTTCTACGATTTCAATCCCGTGTCCCTGACCTCGTATGTCTTCGAATCGCAGGTAGAGCGCGAGCTGGTCAATGTCTTCGCTGCGGTAGGGAGTTTCGACCTTCATCCTGACCATGTCGAGGTCACGGAAGGGCGGTTCTGGCCGTTCGCGGACATTGACGCGCATATCTCCCACAATGTTTTCACCCCCAATTTCGAGCAGGAGTTCCAGATGGTCCGCCAGTCGCTCGAATCCCTTCTTTGAGCCATGGAGAAGGTTGGGAAATTCATAAAGGACCAGCTTTCGGTCTGGCCTGAGGTCTCGGCCCGTTTCCGCGGACTGAAGTCCGCTTCGACCAGGCGCCTTGAGGTCGGGGGGCTCGAAGTCGTGCTGCAGCACAATCCCGCCCGGCTGGCTTCGGCCGTGGCCGGGACGGACGCCGACTCGCTCAAGGATGCGCCCTGCTTCCTTTGCCGGGAGAACCTTCCGCGGGAGCAGATGACCATGCCTTTCGAGGGGCGCAAGGGCCGCAAATACCGCATACAGATCAATCCTTTCCCCATATTCCCGCAGCATCTGGTGATCGCTTCGGAGCGTCATCTGCCGCAGTCCATCTGGCATCATTTCGTGGACATGCTGGACATGGCGCGGTCGCTGGCGGGTTTCACGGTGTTCTACAACGGCCCCGAAAGCGGGGCGTCGGCTCCGGAACACCTTCATTTCCAGGCATGTCCGCACGGCATCCTGCCTTTGGAAAAGGAGATGGACGCGCTGTTGGACCGTATCCGGGAGGAGGGGCTCGAGGATGTCCATTACGACATCGACGGTGAGCTCGAATACCTGACCCGCGTGCAGGAGGCGGTGGTCTACCATTACAAGCATTTCATGCGGGGCGTGTTCGCGCTCCGCGGCAGGACTTCCAAGTCCATAGGCAAGCTTTTCTACCGCCTTCTGGAAAGTGTCCCGGTGGAGGAAGGGGAGAAGGAGCCGAAATTCAATCTTTTCGTGTGGCATGACGGGGTGGAATACCGCGCCATCGTGGTGCTGCGCGACACGCATCGCACGCACCACTTCTTCTGCGAAGGCCCGGACCATCTCACGATGGCTCCCGGCTGCGCGGATGTGGCGGGATGGCTGATAGTGCCTGATCCTGAGGATTATGCGAAGCTCGACGCCCGCCTGCTGGTGGAGCTGCTCGACGAGGCCGCGGTGCGGCCAGAGGCCGAGCGCGACATAGTCTGGCGGCTCAAGCGCCGCCAACGCAAGGTCGAGGTCGGCATCATGTCAGTTGAGGAGATCCGCTTCGAGATCATCTCCGACGGGGCAGGCCCGCAGACAGTCCGTTACAAGGACGGCAAAATCGACTACGGCGGGGTGCTATATGACGAGCTCGTGTTCGATGCGGTTACGCGATCGACGCTGTTCTCCGAGCCCTCTTTCATCCTTTACGGAGTGACGATAGGTGTTGATTTCCATTGGGAAAGGAAGCAGGACCAGACCTTTGCCGGTTCGCTGAAATTCATCGTGGAGGACGGCAAGGTCACGGCGGTGAACCGCGTCGGCATCGAGGACTACCTGGTCAGCGTGATTTCCTCAGAAATGAAGGCCTCCGCATCGTTGGAGTTCCTCAAGGCCCACGCCGTGATCTCGCGCTCGTGGGTGCTCTCGCAGATGGAGAACCGCCGTGGCGGCAAGGCCGGGGAGGCGGCAGTGAAACTGCCCCAGGCCCCCGGCGAGCTCATCCGCTGGTGGGATCACGACGACCACAAGCTGTTTGACGTCTGCGCCGACGACCATTGCCAGCGTTACCAGGGCCTCACGAATGCGGTAGGAGAGACTGTCCGCAAGGCCGTGGACGAGACCTGGGGACAGGTGCTGACATACGACGGAAAGATATGCGACGCGCGCTTCTCCAAGTGCTGCGGAGGCATGATGGAGCGTTTTTCCACCTGTTGGGAAGACCGCGACTATCCTTACCTGCAGGCCCTCCCGGACACTCCGGGGGAGAAAGCTGGAGGGTACTGTTTCTGCGACACTTCCGATGAGAAGATCCTCGCACAGGTGCTTAATGATTACGACCTGGAGACCAAGGACTTTTACCGCTGGGAGGTCCGTTATACACGGGCGCAGCTGTCAGAATTGGTCAGCCGCCGTTCCGGCGTCGTTTTCGGCGAGATCCGCGACCTTGTCCCCATCGAGCGGGGACCTTCGGGCCGCATCAGCCGCCTCAAGGTCGTAGGTTCGGCCCGGACTATGGTGGTTGGCAAGGAATTGATGGTCAGAAGAATGCTTTCCGAGAGCCATCTCAAGAGTTCTGCGTTCGACGTGGAGTGGGAGGGGGACGACGTGGTGCTCCGCGGTCGCGGCTGGGGGCACGGCGTAGGCCTGTGCCAGATAGGCGCCGCGGTCATGTCCTTTGAAGGCTACGGATACAAGGATATCCTGGGACATTATTATCCCGGGGCAATGGTTGAGAGGATATGAGCAAGTCACGCACACCTTGGCTATGGGTTCCTACACTCTATCTGGTGGAGGGACTTCCTTATGCCATAGTCAATACGATAGCGCTGGCTGTGTTCAAGGACATGGGCGTGGACAACGGCACGCTCGGCCCCCTCACGACGCTAATCAGCCTCCCGTGGCTGCTCAAGCCCCTCTGGAGTCCATTCATGGACATTTTCCGCAGCAAGCGGTGGTGGATACTCCTGACGCAGTTTACGATGTGGGGCCTGCTGGCGCTGATAGCCGCCTGCCTGCCTTTCTGCACTATGAGTGTGCTTCTTGTGCTCTTCGTTCTGGTTGCATTCGCTTCAGCAACGCATGACATTTCCGCGGACGGATACTATATGATAGTCCTTGACAGGACGCGCCAGTCGTCGTTCGTGGGCATCCGCAACACCTTCTACCGGGGCGGCCTCGTCCTCGGGCAGGGCCTGCTGGTCATGCTCGGCGGCGTGCTGCAGAAACGTACCGGCGACATTCCGCGCGCCTGGGGGACGGTCCTGCTGATCTCAGCTGGTCTGCTGGCTCTCATCGCGGTCTACCATGCCTTCAAGCTGCCGCGAGTGGATGATGATACTGACAAGCGCGAGGCTAAGACGGCCTCCCAGATATGTGCGGAGTTCGCCGAGTCGTTCCGCTCGTTCTTCCTAAAGAAAGGCGTGTGGTGGGCCATAGCTTTCATGCTGCTTTTCCGTTTGCCGGAAGCGCTGTCGCTCAATCTGTTATACCCCTTCTTCAAGGACGGGGCCGAAGTGGGTGGCCTTGGTGCCGGCACCGAAATGTACGGTCTCGTTTACGGCACCTTTGGTGTCGTGGCGCTGCTGCTCGGCGGCATCCTCGGCGGCCTGTACGCCTCGCGATGCGGCCTGCGCCGTGCCATGTGGCCCATGGCCCTCTCGCTGGCGCTGCCGTGCGCCGTATACCTACTAATGGCCATATTCCGCCCGACCAGCGTCTGGACCATAGGTTCGCTGATAGTCCTGGATCAGTTCGGCTACGGATTCGGCTTCACCGCCTACACCCTGTTCATGATGCAGTTCGTGGACGGACCGCTCAAGACTTCGCACTATGCCATCTGTACAGCCTTCATGTGGCTGTCGATGAAGCTCCCGGCCCTCGTGGCCGGATACCTCCAGCAGTGGCTGGGATACACCGGATTCTTCACGCTCGTGATGGTGTCCTGCCTCGGAACCTTCCTGGCAGCCGCCATCGCCCGCAGCAAGATACTGATCGAAACCAACATCAACCCCATAAATAAAAACTCTAAAAAGTTATGAAAAAATTATTGTTGCTCGCCGGAGTGCTGGCCCTGTTGGCCGGCTGCCGGACCCAGGAGAAGCTGAGCCCCGTCCTCACCATCGAAGGCGGCCAGGTTCAGGGCGTCTTGGCTGACAATGTCAAGGACGTATTCGTATTCCGCGGTATCCCTTATGCCGCACCTCCGATCAGGGAGAACCGTTGGAAGGCTCCCCAGCCCGTCGTTCCTTGGGATGGCGTGTATCTTGCCAAGCGCTTCGGCAACCCCAGCTACCAGCACATCCAGTACAAGGGTGGCTACTACACCGAGTGGGGATATGGCGACGAGGCTCCTTTCAGCGAGGACTGCCTCTATGTGAATGTCTGGACCAAGAAGCCGGGCAACACCAGCGCCAAGCTCCCTGTGGCCCTTTGGATCCATGGCGGCGGCTACCGCGAAGGTTTCGGTACCGAGCCCGAGTTTGACGCCCAGGAGTGGGCAGGCAAGGACGTCGTCCTCGTCTCCATCAACTACCGTCTCGGCGTCTACGGCTTCATGGCCCACCCGCTTCTCTCCGAGGAGAGCCCCAACGGCGTTTCCGGAAACTACGGTATCCTCGACATGATTCAGGCCCTCAAGTGGATCCAGAAGAACGTCGAGCAGTTCGGTGGTGACCCGAACAACGTCATGATCTTCGGCCAGAGCGCCGGCGGCGGTGCTGTCCGCACCCTCTGCGAGTCTCCTCTCGCCCGCGGCCTCTTCCACAAGGCGGTCATCATGAGCGCCGGCGGCCTCACCGTTCCCAACGCCAATGCTGCAGCCGGCCGTGGCCGCGGCGGTTTCCCGATGATGGGATTCCCCGGAGCACAGGCCGAGCCCAAGCTCGCTCCCTATAAGGCTCCCGTTGCTCCTGAAGGCCTGAGCGCTTTCGAGCGTGCCGAGTTCAACAGCAAGGTCGTCCTCGACTGGGGTGGCTACACCACTCTTGAGAAGATGCGCGCTGCCGATACCGAGGTCATCCACTCCATCGGCGCCATCTATTCCTCCGCTACCGGCAACCGTGAGAGCCTCAGCGGCAGTCCTCTCGTGGACGGCTATGTCTCCAAGGAAAGTTTCGACGCTGCCGCCCTTGACGGCACCCTCGCCGACGTTCCTTACATGATCGGCTACACCATGAACGACATGGGCAACCTCTCCGGCGGCATCGAGGCCTTCTGCCTCAACCGTCAGGAGAAGGGCAACAAGGCCTGGGCATACGAGTTCGCACGTCCTCTTCCGGATGACGGCTCGCATCCTGAGGTAACCGTCCGTCTCAAGGGCGCGTTCCACTCCTCCGACCTCTGGTATGTCTTCAAGTCCCTGCAGCACGGCTGGCGTCCTTGGACCCAGGGCGACTGGGATCTCTCCGAGAAGATGCTGACCGCATGGACCAATTTCGCCAAGTACAGCGATCCTAACGGCCCTAACGGCGGCGAGTGGACCCCTTGCACCAAGGAGAACAACAACTTCATGATCTTCAAGCTCGACAAGGACGACAAGGAGGCTTCCGGAATGGGCCAGCCTGTCACCGAGCTCGGTTACTAGTTGAAGAATTGATGTAATGAAAAGGCTGACCATTGGCCTGGCCGTACTTCTTTCAGCCCTGGGCGCTTGCGCCCGGGGCGTTTCGAGCACACCCTCTGCGACGGCCCCGGGGGACTCCCCGGAAGCCGTCCGGGAGGACTCCCGGGAGGTGATCCCGGGAGTCGAGGTGCTCGAACGCTCGGGCTTTGAATGTCTCCGGGGCAAGAAGGTCGGCCTGCTCACCAATCCAAGCGGTATCGACCGTAACCTCAGGTCTACGGTCGATATCCTTTTTAACGCTCCGGAAGTCGAGCTCAAGGTGCTGTTCGCTCCTGAGCACGGCGTCCGCGGCGACGTCTATGCCGGAGGCCGCCTGTCCGACACGGTCGACGAGGCCACCGGCCTTCCGGTCCGGTCGCTCTACGGCAACACGCGCACTCCCACTACGGAGATGCTCAAGGGACTGGACGCCGTGGTGTACGA